>CAJOQB010000082.1 GCA_905236405.1 uncultured Bacteroidales bacterium | reverse complement strand
TGTGGAATTTGGTTGCTGCCGATGCCAACAAGACTGCCAACAATCAGTTTGGCTTCACCCTTAATCTGAGTGAGAATATTACCGATAATATTGCAAATACCTTAGGTTGGTACACCATTGATACACGCAGCATGGATGTGTACAAGACTTGTGCCGGTGAGGATGGTGTTTTGAACGTTGGTACCGATGGTATTGTGGCTGGTGTCGAAAACAACACCGATTATATCTCTGAATACAGCGAGGACAATCCTCATAAGATTTTCAACAGTCGTGATCTCGATATCCCGTTGGGTTCTCTCGATGGCCGTGCCTCGGCTGCTATTGAGGGTGTGCTTCATTTCGACGGTGCTATGGTTTATCCAGAGAATCCCTATTTGGGCAAGATACGCCTGACATTGGCTTATACCAAAAATTCTGTGACACACGAGTTCCATTTGACGTTTAAGGTCAAGACCCGTAAGGAGGGCGACACCATTTATTTGGCTTCAGCTCTCCATGGCGATCAATCTTCTCGTGGTTCGGGCGGTCTTACCATCACGCGCAATGGCATCAAGTTGAAGGCGTGCAGCGATATCTCTGCCGTAGGTGCTGGATTGCGTCCCAATAATTTTGTAGTCAACTTTGTCGAGGCATTGCGACTCTACAAAGAGGGCGATGTTATTTGTATTCTCGATACAGTGGATCTTGGCACCGACGACAATGTCACCATCCGTGGTTTTGACTATAGCGTTATCCAGATTATCCGCTACTCGGGCAGCCACTTTGATGCTCCGGGCAAGGAATGTGCCTATCGCGGTCCCATGGTACGCATGGGCAAGAACAGCCGTTTCAGTGTCTACAATTCGTGGTTCAACGGTAGCGGCATCACTCGTGTCAAACACACCACTCGTTCGACAGACCCAGTCGATAATCCCTCTATAGGTGTGGCTGATGCCAGTGTGAATCGTACTGTTGACACCTTGTGGGCTCATGCACCCATCATCGAGGTGACCGAGAACGCACAACTTCAATTGGGCAACAATGTCAACCTGATCAACAACTTTAACAATACCTCCTGTCCTGATGCAGCCGTCAACCCACAAGGTCATTGGGGATTGAACAATCCAGGTGGTGCTATCGGCGTCTATCATAGTGTGGCGGCAGCAAAGGAGTATTACGTTCTTCGACCGCGAACAGGTGTGATCGACTCGCTCATTACCGACAGGGTTGTCGCCTCGAATCCAGGCTATCCCAAGGTGACTTTGGGTTACAATAACGAAATCTATGGCAATATCGTGATGGCTCCGCACAACAGTCCCAACAATGGTGCGGGTATCTACAATAATGGTGGAACGGTGCATCTGGGGCTCAAAAACAATGGCGGCGATGTGGTCAAAATTGCCCGCAACTACAGACTCGAGTCGCTTGACGCTTGCACTGGCTGGTTCCAATCGTATGATAAGGAAAAGACGTCATATACATACAATGCGGGATGTGATGTGACAGAGCATGAAAATGGTTTCAACTATTGGAAGATGGATACCACTCAGGTGTTGGTCGACATTTTCACTCGTCGTGTTGATGACCAGTTGGACGACACCATTATCCATGTGCCTTCGACTTCCACGGGAAATTGTGCGGCTTCGTTGAGCAACGTTTTCCTTACCCGCAAGCCGAATGGAAGCGATATGCTTGATGCACAGTCCGACCTGATTACCTTCAACACCGAGCTGTCTCCCCAGTCGTTGATTGGTGTTACCAAGTGGTTCCCTGGCGAGACCATTCGCGATACCATCCAGATTGCCCGCGTGGCAAACAACCGACCAGTGACAGCAGAGAACATGTGGAACAACTACATTTTCTTTGACGACAGTACCAATGCTTTCACCTTCTATCACTCGACGGTGAACAGCTACACCATCTACTTCCAGCGTTGTGCCACCTTTAAGCCTTATGCTTTGGCCGACGGCTATCATCCCACCTCGTATCATATCAACGACTCCTCGTGGTGTTCGGCAGTGCGCGACTCGATGCAGTTCAAGTTGCAAGGTGGTTTCTTCCCCTACACTTATACTTGGAAGACTGACCACTACAAGCCTGCCACCGAAACGAGCGGTGATCCTTACTATACCAGTTCTTATTATAATGTTGCTGGCAGAACTCAGACCTATGACTGGGAACATGCTCCGGTGGTGCGTCAGCGTATCACTACGGGCGACAACGTTCAGGTGAACAATGTGCCTGCTTTGAGAGCTGCTGCACAGGTCGATACCTGTGTCCTGAATGGATTGAGTATGCCGCCATCGTCAGATATCTTCGATTATACCTATTATGTTGAGGGTGTTGACTTGACCAACAACTGTCTGGTCCCGCAGACCATTGAGATTCGTGTGCGTCGTGTCGATGGTTCACTCTACAGTGAATCCACAACCCATGCGACAGACACACCAGAGGATCAGAAATGGCTCAGTACCTTCGGACCTGCAACAAGCTATACCCGTACCTCGTCGGGCAGTACCTTTACTACGCTGCACAATCCTGGTGTTGACTCTAGTGCCTTCCACAACACCAACGACTCCACAGTGGCACGTTACCTTCGTATTGCCCGCGGTGTGAAACTTGCGCCTTCGGTCTATCCTGAGGGATACAACGCTAAGATTGTGGCACACGATTTCTATGTGCCGCAAAACACATTCGAATACCAGCATTCTGTTATAGATGATTTTGAGGATGTCTATTTCTGCCCTGGTGATGTCCTGAATTTAACGACGTTGAATCACGTCCCCACTCAGTTGAATGGTTCGGACGTTGCTCCTATGTCGTTCTTGATGTGGGACTTCGATCCCGAAGGCGACCCTGCCGACATTCTTTATGTGGTGCCTAATCATAACGCAACCATCAACGCCATCTATGGTCCTGGCGACCACTGGTTCGAGGTGGTGACACGTGAGCCTACATATGGTTATGAAGTCGACTACTATGGCAATGTGACCATTAGCACCGACTCGGCTCTGGCATGGCTGATCAGCACTACCAATGGTTTGAACGGTCAACGTGCACAACAGTTCCACAACAAACGCATCACCATTGTGCCTATAGCCGGTGGCTACGACATGGGTGCTCATTTGTGGACGCCACTGGGCAATATCAACAATCCTTTCAGTGGCACCTTCTATGGCGGTACCACCGATGCCAACGTGAATGCTGCAACCAATACGCATATAAAGAACATCACTGTCAATGAGGACAACCTGCCTTATGTCGGCTTCTTCGGCAATTTGGACACCGCCACGGTGCAAGATGTCTATTTGGAGTCGGAGTTCTTGAAAGGCAATAACTATGTGGGCGGTTTAGTGGCTGTGGCACATAGTGGTACCGACATCCAAAATAACCAAGTCCACAGTGCATCGACCTTCAGTGGCAGTTACTGTGTGGGCGGTTTGATTGGTCAGGCCGACTCCAATGTCACTATTGGTGGTAGCACGGTGCAGGTGACGCTGTTGGGCAATGCCATTTATGCTGGTGGTCTCGTGGGCTACCAAGGATACAATGTCAAGATTGGTGGTGTGGATGGCGTCGACGGTGTGACTGCGAACAACATTGCAGATGTCGATGCATCGAAACTCCAGTCGGCCTTCTATTTAGGCGGTCTCTCCGGTGTGGCTACCCACGTCTACGGCAAGGGTGGCAACGACGGCAGAAGAGGCCGTATGGGTCGCAAGCCCAACACGGTCAGCGAGATTGCCGACCTGCGTAACAACTACGTGCGACTGGTCACCAACGGCAACGCGATGTTCGCCGGCGGTCTGATGGGTTCGGCCAACAATGTCAACCTGAGCAACAACTATGTCTATGGTCGCGTCCATGCTACCAACCAGGCTGGTGGCTTGGTGGGTCAGATGGGCGGCAACGTCACCCTCGACCACTGCTACTATATGGATGGTATCTCGACTCGTGTGTTCGGCTTGGGTAGCAACACTACCGGCGCGACGAAGTATGCGTCGTTCAAGGGCAATGGCAAACAAGTGAAGACCGCACAGCGGATTGACGGTGTCGACAACATGACCCGTCTGCTCAACCGCTGGGTGCGTCAGAACAACGAGGACAATCCCGATGCCTTCCTCACGTGGACTTCCGACACAGCGGGTGTCAACTCGGGTTACCCCATCTTCGGTGCTCCCGATATGGTGCCTGTGAACGACACGTTGATAGAGGTAGCCTGCGACGAATACAACTACAACGGCACCTTCGTCTACCAAGACACCGTCATCCAACTGCACTACATCGACACGGTCGAGATGGTGGATAGCACCTTCACCTTGATTATATCGATGGGTCAGTCGGAGACCGAGCTCTTCTTCGACTCGGTGGCCGATGGCGACTACTACATGGGTCACGGCTTCGTTTTGTCGGCTGAAGAGCTGTCGATGCTGCGTGGCGTCACCGATGCCAACGGTGTCAAGACGGTACAGATTATCGATAGCCTCGTCACACAGCACGGCTGCGACAGCGTGGTGGTGCTCAATCTCACCATCTATGTGAAGGGTGACGTCGGCATCGATGTTGTGGAGCCCTTCGACGTGAAGGTCTACCCCAATCCCACACGTGGCAAAGTGACGGTAGAGTCTGACGACATCCAAACGGTCGAGGTCTACGACGCTATCAGCCGTCGAGTGGTGACGGTCAAGGGCGAGGGCGACCAAGTCCACTTCGACCTGACTCCCTACCCGACAGGTTCCTACTACTTACGTGTAACCACGTCTCGTGGCATCGCCATCAAGAAAGTAATCAAGAAATAATGGAGGAGGAAGCTATGAACACGACCATGAACGACAAAATGCCCTATGTGGCTCCTGAACTCGAAGTGTTTGAGTTTGCCGTCGAATGTGAGAGCAACCTCTCTCCTGTCAAGACTACTGTCGAACAAGTGACCGAGTTCACCGACAACCGAGGCGAGAACGAGAAAGGTGTCTGGGAAACCGAATGGTAAATGTTATCTGAGTAATCTGAGTATTCCGAGTAATCTGAGTAATCTGAAAAAAGACAATGAGACGTTATTCATTATATAGCCTTCTGATGGTGGCAGCCATGACGCTGCTGCTCTCTTCCTGCGACCCCGAATATGAGATGGTGACCATCGACATGGGAGCCTATATGGAACAGCCCTATTCCGATAGCGATAGCAAGAACTACCTCGTGAACGAGGAGTTCATCTATTGGGAGGAGGGCGACCGTATTGCTGTGTCCAGTGAGTCGGATAATATCAATATTGGTACATTGAGATTTGGTGCAGGCACCCCCACGGCATTCTATCGTTTGACAATACCAGTAGATGCGGATGGCGATGCCTATGGTGCTTATGCTGCTGTCTATCCTTATGAGGCGGGTGCAAAAGCCATGACGAAAGGTGGAGGAACAACTCAAAGGTTGGATTACCCTGACACGATGCCTTATCGTGCCGGTGCCACGAATGCCGACTTCACCTTCGGACAAAACTGTTATCCCATGGTGGCATATTCGTATGCAAGCAGAAGGACGGCGTGGGATCCAGAGGACAGCACAAGCCACGATACTTTGGGATTTCACTCGGTGTCGGGCATCCTGCGTCTGCAGTTCTATGCTGCAACTGGCCAAAGCAGGACGATTAAGGAGATAGAGATTGAATCATATGGTGCTAATCGAAAGCAGATTTCGGGTCTCTTCGATATCAAACGAATCAATTATTACAATCCCTATTTGGTTCCAGCCGGCACTGATGACAAGAAGTATACCATCCGTATCACCAATGTCAACCAAACGCTTGGGCGTGACTCCAAGGATGGTCTCTTCACTTTCTACCTTCCCCTGCCAGCTCAAACGGGTAAGGAGAATGGTAGTGGACACAGCGATACCAACTACACGGGCTATCGTCTGAAAGTGAAACTGGTGACGACGGACGGGTATAAATCGGAGAAAGTGCTGAATGCCAAAATCCGTCGCAACGCTATCACGATGATGGATGCGCTGGAGATTAACGGTTGGGCACAGGTATCATCTGATGCCCACGGCTCGAGCAATGTGCAGGTGGTGGGCAATGGTACCGCATTGCGTCCTTTCCAGGTCTACTCTGTTGATGATTTAGTCAAGATACGCAACGCCTATAATGCTGGTGATGCTGGTCGCATCAACGGACAACGCATTACGGAGAACACCTATATCAAGGTGGTCCGTACCGATATTATACTAAACACAGAGAACTGGACAGCGGGTATCAACAACTTCAAGGGTCATTTCCGTTGCTCGTCGGGTAGCCCCACTGCAGCGGGTATCACCAACAACAGTCATGTTCCGCTCTTCCAATCCATTTCGAGCCAAGGTAGTGTCGACTCGGTAACGGTGAAGGGTACCATTGCCGACTACGAGTCGGGTGCTCCTTTCTCGCCTCTGTGCAATGTCAACCAAGGTGTCATGCGCAACTGTGTCAATCAGGTGAATGTCACATCGAAGAATGCTCATATAGCGGGTATTTGCGTCAGCAACAGCAACCTTATCACCGGTTGTCGCAACGAAGGCAACTTGAAGAAGCACGATGCCTCAACGACCACTATCAACGTGGCGGGCATCTGTCTGAACAACAATGATGGCGCTGTGATTCGTGCCAGCACCACCTTGACACGTGCCCTCTTGCAAGGCGACAACGTGGCGGGTGTATGTATGAACAACAACAGTGGCGGCATGGTGCGCGACTGCAATACCATCATTAGCCGCACGACACAGACCTCCAACTGGGGTTGCATCGTCTTCTATAACAATTCCGGAGCCAACGTGCAGAACTGCTATGCGGCAGGTATCCTCTCGACCTCGGGTTCGGTGGGCGGTATCGTCAATGTCAACCGAGGAAACATCTTGGGATGCCGCAACCAGATGAGTCTTATCGTCGGCTTGGATCGTGTTGCCGGTATCGCTGCCACGATGGAAAGTGGCGAGATCCGCAACTGTTTCCAAGATGGTTTTGGCAATGTCACCACACAAGACGGTCCTGTGACCTGCGGTGGCTTGGTGGCCATTATGTCGGGCGGCACGATGTCCAACTGTTACTCCACCTTCCAGTGCACTTTGGGTCATGCCCAGCCTGGAAGCCATGTGGGTGGAGCCGTCGGTGTCGTCACCAACAGTTCGACGATTGAGAACGTCTATGTATACGATGGTGTGGGCAAGGTGTTCTATAGCTCTATCACCTCGCCGGCCACGCTGACGAATTGCTATTCATACAGTGAACAAGGAACGCCTGGAGGCAATTTCCATACGACAGCCATCCGACGTATCACCAACCCGGGTACTACCGATTCGGTCGTTGTGACATATAGTAGTATTTTGGCACATAATAGCGATCCTTCTGCACCTCTTGTTCATATCATCACAACGCTGCAGTCTTGGGTGACTGATCATGATCCCGGTCGCTATTACGCCTGGAATGAAGAGTCCGCATTGAATCCCTATCTTGTCACCAGTTCGGATTTGTATGACAAGAAGGCTATGCGAGGCCGTCGGAGAAGATAATGGTGACCACCCCTTCGACCTCGGGCAAGGGGATGCTCAATAGCCGAAGCGACGGGTCGCAGGGCGGGATGCCCTGCAGGAAGTCGAGCCCGAGGATGCCGGTACCGGTATACTTTACATAAGCTTCTTTACGGGTCCACAGTTGAACAAAAGTCAGCTGTGGATCTTCGCTTTTGTATATCTGCTCTTGCTCTTCGGCGGAGAAGACGCGGCGGATGAACGATGCTTGGTAGGGGCGGCGGCATTCCACGTCGACACCCACCTCGCTGCGGTGCAAGACGCAGGCCACCACGGTGCGGCAATGGCTGAGGTTGAAAAACAGGTCGGGGGTGTCGTGCAGATAGGGCTTGCCCCGTTCGGCGATGTCGAAAGGGGGAAAGAGGGCGGGGTTGGCGGCCAGCCGTTCAGCTATGCTGTCGAGCTGCGGTCGTTCCACCCAGTGGAGCGTCAGGTCGTCGTCGCCGGCAGGCTGTTCGTTGTCGAGCCCTGCCAGCAGCAGCATATTGGCCAAGGTGGCTTCGGCACGACCGCGAGGGCTTTTGAGTTTGCCGAGATAGGCTTGCTGGTCGTCGGGGAAAAGGGCTATCCATCGGTCGATGGTGGCGGTGTCGACCGTCTCGGGGTGGGGGAAGAGATAGAGATTCATGGCTATGGTCGGATGAGGGTAACGGTGCCGTCGGCCTCAACCTTGACGATACGCGAGCCCACATGGGTGGCGTGGTCGAAGAGGGGCAGGGGAGGCACACAGTAGTCGATTTGTTCTTTCAAGGCGGTCTCGATGTCGGCATAGGCGGCAGGGGAGGGGTGACCCGAGAGGTTGGCGCTGGTGCTGACGACGGGATGCCCCAAGCTGCGAAGGAGCTGTTGGCAGAAGTCGTGCCGCGGGATGCGGATGCCGATGCTGCCATCGGCGGCCAACAGGTTGTGCGGCAGCCCTTCGGCATGGGGGAAGATGACGGTGGTGGGGCGGTCGCCTTCGGTGGCTTGCCGCAACATGGTGTCGGTGGCTGTCGGCACATAACGTCGTACCATGTCGGTGTCGGCACAAAGTATCAACATGCTCTTGCTATGGTCGCGTCGTTTGACGGCATAGAGCCGTTCGATGGCGTCGCTGTAGGTGGCATCGCAACCGATGCCCCAGATGGTATCGGTAGGGTAAAGGATGGTGTGCCCCTGCCGCAAGTGGTGCAGGGTATCCTCCACTGTCTCTGCAAGAAGATGCTGTTCTGTCATGGTGTCCATGCCTTGAATAATCGGTTGCAAAGATACTACTAATAAATGAATTGGCAGCCAATTCCGCAACTTTTAGCAAAAAGAAAAGCGGATTGACTTTTGCAAAAGCGAATCTTTTTGTGTTGGATTCCAAAAACTTTTGTATTTTTGCAATTCCGTTACTAATAGCGGCCTTTGGGTATGTAATTCTTAAATGTGTTAACAATTAAATAATTAAATAATAACAATTAATTAAAAAATCAGCTTATGAACTTGTTATCAATTGCTACACTTTGGCAGAATCACGCCACATGGGTGATTTTCTTCTGCATTCTTCTGGTAGTGATACCGTTCTTGGTATTCTACCTTAGCGAATCCAAGAAGCACCCGAAAGGTCTTATCGCAGCTGCATTGAGCAACATGGGAGAGCGTTTCGGCTACTACATCATGAACGCTATCCTCCTGCTCTTCATCGTCTCCAAGTTTGGCTTGCCCGATGGCACTGCAGGTGTTATCTATTCGGTGTTCTACTTTGGAATCTATGTGCTGAGTTTGGTGGGCGGTATCATCGCCGACCGCACCCAGAACTACAACCGTACCATACAGTGGGGCTTGGTGATTATGGCCTTCGGCTATATCGGTATGGCTATCCCCTTGTTCAGCAAGAATGCCGATGGCTTTATTGCCGACGGCAGCGGCGCTTGGTGGGGTATCCTCATCTTCACCTGCTTCGCTCTGCTGTGCATTGCCTTTGGTAACGGTCTGTTCAAGGGCAACCTGCAGGCATTGGTGGGTCAGATGTACGACAACTTCGAGGCCGAGGCTGCCAAGAAGGGTCCCGAGGCTCTCGCCGAGGCCAAGGACAAACGCGACAGCGGCTTCCAGATTTTCTATGTGTTCATCAACATTGGCGGTGTGATTGCTCCTTTCATCGCTCCTCTTCTCAGAGAGTGGTGGCTAAAGGCTCACAACTTCGTCTACAATGCTGATATGGCTGGTTTGGCTCACCAGTATCTGGCTTCGGGCGAGGCTACTCAGAAATTCACTGAGACCATCACCAAGTCTGTTGCCGATGGTGTCGTGCCTACCGACCTTGTCCAGTTCAGCTCCGACTACATCCTTGTGTTCAACCAGGGTGTACACTACTCGTTCATCGTCTCTGTGATTGCCATGCTGATTTCGCTTACCATCTTCTTCACTCAGAAGAAGAAGTTCCCGCAGCCGAGCAAGAAAGAGGCACAACAGGTTGTCGAATACACCGCTGAGGAGAAGCAAGCTATGGCCAAGGAAATCAAACAGCGTATGGCCGCTCTGTTCGCCGTGCTGGGTATCGCTGTGTTCTTCTGGTTGTCGTTCCACCAGAACGGACAGTCGTTGTCGGTCTTCGCTCGCGACTTTGTCAACTCCGACAAACTGGCTCCTGAAATCTGGCAGGCTCTCAACCCGCTCTTCGTCATCATCCTCACGCCTCTTGTGATGGGTATCTTCGCTGTCCTTGCACGTAAAGGAAAACCGGTGTCCACTCCTCGCAAGATTGCTTTGGGTATGGGTATAGCAGGTTGTGCCTATCTGTTCCTCACCATCTTCTCTATCGTCAGCAACTATCCTTCGGGCGACGAGTTCCGCGCCATGGATGCCGCACAAATGGCCGCCGCTGGATTGGCCAAGGCAGCTCCTTGGGTGATGATTGTCACCTACTTCTTCCTTACCGTTGCCGAACTCTTCATCAGCCCGCTGGGTCTGTCGTTCGTCTCCAAGGTGGCTCCTCGTCACATGGTAGGTCTCTGCCAAGGTCTGTGGTTGGGTGCTACCGCTATCGGTAACCTCTTCATCTTCGTAGGTCCCGTCATGCTCAACGCATGGCCTATCTGGAAATGCTGGGGCGTGTTCCTCCTTATCTGCTTCGTCTCCATGTCGGTGATGTTCGGTATGGTGAAGTGGTTGGAGCGTGTCACCGGTGAGAAAGTGGCCACCGAAGAACTGAAAGAAAACAACGAATAATCATTAACCATCGACACAACGGGTCCAAGCATCGCCGCTTGGGCCCGTTGTCTGTCCAAACAAAAACAGTATAAAACAATGAAGAAGATAACTATTGGCTTTATGGCTTTAGCTATGATGGCAACCGTGGGTTGCAAAAACAAAACCGCCGAGCCTACAAACGAAATCAGCGAACTGCAGGCCAAGGTGGAGTCGTATGCCGAATACACATTGGCAAGCGACCTTATCAACAACCTCTCCGAAAAGGAGAAACAACTTATCCCCATCTTCATCCAGATTGCCGACATCATGGATGAAATCTACTGGGAAGAGAACTTCGGATGGGAGAACAAGAAGGGGCTCGACACCTTGAACGACCCCTGGATGAAAGAGTTCGCCATGATTCAGTACGGTGCTTGGGACAAGCTCGATGCCGAGAAACCCTTCATCCCTGGCTTCGGCGAGAAACCCAAAGGGGCCAACTTCTATCCTGTCGACATGACGCAGGAGGAATACGACGCTCTGCAAGACCCATGGAAGGACAGCCAGTACAGCCTCCTTCGCCGCGACGAGAACGGTGCTCTGAAGGCCGTCCCCTACCACGAGGCTTTCGCTACCCAACTGGCCAAGGTCGACTCGCTGATGGGTGTGGCCATCGACTTGGCTGAGGATGCCGGCCTGAAGCGTTACCTCACCGAACGCCGCAAGGCATTCCAGACCGACGACTATCTGGCTTCCGATTTCGCTTGGATGGATATGAAGAGCAGCAAGATTGACTTCGTGGTCGGTCCTATCGAGAACTACGACGACGCCCTCTATGGCCGCAAGACCTCTCACGAGAGCTTCATCCTCCTGAAAGACGAGGAGTGGAGCAACCGCCTCTCGAAGTTCACCGCCATGCTCCCCATGCTGCAGAAGGAACTGCCCTGCGATCCCAAATACAAACAGGAAGTGCCTGGCACCAAGAGCGACCTCAATGTCTACGATGTGGTCTACTACGCCGGTGACTGCAACGCCGCTTCGAAGACCATCGCCATCAACCTGCCCAACGACGAGCGTGTGCATCTGAAATACGGCACCCGTCGTCTGCAACTGAAGAACGCCATGCAGGCCAAGTACGAGAAAATCATGGTCCCCATCGCCAACCTGCTGATTTGCGACGACCAGCTCGACAACGTGAAGTTCGACGCTTTCTTCTCCAATGTGTGCTACCATGAGGTGGCTCACGGTCTCGGTATCAAGAAGACTGTTACCACCGGCAAGCCCTGCCGCGAGGCCCTCGGTGCCCAGTACAGTGCATGGGAAGAGGCCAAGGCCGACATCTGCGGTCTGTTCCTCACCGAGCAGCTCATCAACCGTGGCGAGATTACCGACATCACCGTCGAAGATGCCTATGTCACCTTTGTGGCCGGCATTTTCCGTAGCGTCCGCTTCGGTGCCACCGAGGCTCACGGCATCGCCAACATGATGTGCTTTAACTACTTCCAGGACAAAGGTGCCTTCACCCGCAACGACCAAGGCAAATATGTCGTCGATATGGCCAAGGCTCACGAGGCCATGGAAGGATGGGCTGCCCTGATTCTCCAGATGGAGGGTGACGGTGACATGGCCGCTGCCGAGAAATATGCCAAGGAGAACGGCAACGTCCGCGAGCAACTGATGAAAGACCTCAATGCCATCACTGCCGCCAACATCCCCCTCGACATCCGCTACAACCAAGGTCTGAAAGCCCTCGGTCTGTAATCCGTTTGTTTTGTTTATTTTAGATGGCGGTGAACCTCTTTGGGTTCGCCGCCATCATTCTTTGTTAAAATTGATTAACAAAGGGGTTCGAGGAGGCGGGTGTTTTACCTCCCACAGGCGCCTGCGGGAGGGGTCGCAGCATAGCTTCTCCGAGGGTAATTGCTATGCTGTGTGAACCGATGCAGGCGACTGTGGAAAATGGTGCTTGCGGCAGTGGATGCCGGAGCAGTCGCAAGCAAAAAAGGCTGTAAATGAAAAAAAATTTGGCCAGTTCCGAAAAAGGTGCTACTTTTGCAAACGCAAACAAGGAACGGTTGATAACGTAAACGATTGATTCCTTTTGTATAAACAACGATTCGGAAAGGTGCTCGAGTGGTTGAAGAGGCCCGCCTGGAAAGCGAGTAAGCGTTAAAAGCGCTTCAGGGGTTCGAATCCCCTCCTTTCC
>CAJOQB010000081.1 GCA_905236405.1 uncultured Bacteroidales bacterium | reverse complement strand
ATGTGCCGCCCAGCGTCACCATCCATGTGCCGGCCACTGCCTACAACGACTTCCGCAACAACACCACGTGGAGCCGTTTCAACATCGAGAAGAAGGGCCCTGTGCCTCAACCTGTCATCGACAAAGCCAAAGAAAGAACAAGAATCAGATAATACCCCATCGCGATGAAAAGAATAACCCTATTCGTTTTGCTGGCTGTGCTTGTCGGTCATGCTGCACATGCTTACGACTGTTCGTATACGTACAACGGAAAGACGTTGTATTATAACCTCCTTGTCGACGGAGCGAGTGTGACCTATCAGTCGTACGACGGAAGCAACTATCAAGACCTGAACGGTATTGTGTCCATCCCCGAACAAATCACCAACGGCAGCTACACCTATCCTGTGGTGCGTATCGAGGAGCGGGCGTTCGCCAACTGCAGGGGCATCACCTATCTGATGGTGCCTGCGTCGGTATGGCAGATTGGATCGGGTGCCTTTGCCAACTGCTCGAGTTTGAAGCATCTCCTTGTGAAAAGCACCACGCCTCCCAACATCTCGGACGATTCGTTTGCAGGGATGCCTTCGACGACCGTCGTCTATGTGCCTAACAACGCGGTGAACACCTACAAAGCCGACATCCGTTGGCCCAATGTCGCCCCTATGGCATCGTCGTCTACTGTCGATGTCAACAAGGTGGAGAGGTCGGTGACGCGTTCTGCCGTCGAAAGGAACAACGCAAGGAAACCTGCAACGGTGGCGACACCTAACAATCGACCCAGCAACCAACCCAGCACTCCCGAGTCCGACTTCAAAAAGGGAGAAGAGTGCTACGGTAGAGGCGAATATGCAGAGGCGGCACAATGGTACCGCAAGGCGGCGGACAGGGGTCACGCCAGTGCCCAATACTACTTGGGTGACGCCTACTTCCACGGCGACGGGGTGCCGAAGGACGATGCACAAGCTGTCTATTGGTTCGGCAAAGCGGCAGAGCAGGGCGTTCTCGACGCTCAGTACAACTTGGCCATCTGCTACCTTCACGGCAAGGGGACGCCGCAAGACAACACCCAAGCGGCTTACTGGTTCCTCAAGGCCGCAGAGCAAGGCGACGCTTCCGCACAGGTGAACACCGCCATCTGTTACGAGAACGGCATGGGCGTGGAGCAGAACTATGAGCAAGCGGTGTATTGGTTCCGTCTCTCTGCCGACCAAGACAACGCGAAAGCCCAGTGTGGATTGGGTCGTTGCTACGCTAACGGATTCGGTGTGCAGCAAGACGACAACCAAGCGCTCTACTGGTACCGCAAAGCTGCCAACCAAGGGCAGTTCGAGGCGCAGAAATATCTGCAGGAACACGGCTATTAGCGGTAGGTAATAAAAAAACATTATCTTTGCAATCGACAAAACCGAGGCACAGATGTTGCAAACGGTTGACAATGTTTTGTTTCATAAGAAAAAGATGAAATCAATATTAGATAATATTATAGTGGTGGGCGACCGTGTGCTGATCAAACCCACCGACGAGCAGGACCAAACGAAGAGCGGATTGTACTTGCCGGCTGGCTACCAATCGAAGGAAGAGGTGCAGCAAGGCTATATCTTGAAATGCGGCCCTGGTTATGCCCTCCCCACTTCGGAAGACGAGAGCGAGTCGTGGAATGGCAAAGCGCACGAGGTGCGTTATCTTCCGTTGCAGGTTCAGCCAGGCGACTGTGCCCTCTTTATGCAAAAGAACGCGGTGGAGATTAAATACCACGGCGAGAAATATTTCATTGTCCCTCAGAACGCCATCTTGTTGGTGGAACGCGAAGAGTTCTGAAAACCATTTTGTTGTAAATAATATAACCGATTATATATCATGACCTCAAACGAGATTAGAAAAGCTTTTCTGGATTACTTCCAGTCGAAAGATCACCACATCGTCCCTTCGGCTCCGATGGTAGTTAAGAACGACCCCACTCTGATGTTTACCAATGCCGGTATGAACCAGTTCAAGGACATCTTCCTTGGCAACTCTCCGGCTGTGTACCCTCGTGTCACCGACTCGCAGAAATGTCTGCGTGTGAGCGGCAAGCACAACGACTTGGAGGAGGTGGGACACGACACCTATCACCACACCATGTTCGAAATGCTGGGCAACTGGAGTTTCGGCGACTATTTCAAGAAAGAGGCTATCGCCTATGGTTGGGAATTCCTGACCGAGGTGCTGAAGATAGACAAGAACAACCTCTATGTCACCGTCTTTGGTGGTGACGAGAAGGAGGGTCTTGCGATGGATCAAGAGGCATATGAATTCTGGAAATCCCACATTCCCGAAGAACGTATTCTGACGGGCTCCAAGAAGGACAACTTCTGGGAGATGGGCGACCAAGGTCCCTGTGGCCCCTGCAGCGAGATACATATCGACCTGCGTGATGAAGCAGAGAAAGCCAAGATTCCTGGACGCGATATGGTGAACAAAGACCATCCGTTGGTGATAGAGATTTGGAACTTGGTGTTTATGCAATACAACCGCTTGGCCAACGGCCAGTTGGAACCGTTGAAGGCCAAACATATCGATACAGGTATGGGCTTCGAACGTCTCTGTATGGTGGTGCAGCACAAACAGTCGAACTACGACACCGATGTCTTCCAGCCGCTGTTGCAAGAACTGGCAAGGAAAGCCGGCTTGGTGTATGGCAAGAACGAAGAGGCTGATATCGCTATGCGTGTTTGTGCCGACCACCTGCGTGCTGTCTCCTTCAGCATTGCCGACGGCCAGTTGCCGAGCAACGCGAAAGCAGGTTATGTGATTCGTCGCATCCTTCGTCGTGCCGTCCGTTACGGTTACACTTTCCTTGGATTCAAGGACCCGTTTATGAACACGATGGTCGACACGCTGGTCAACCAGATGGGCGACCAGTTCCCCGAGCTGCGTAAACAACAAACGCTGATACAACGCATCATCCTCGAAGAGGAGCAGTCGTTCCTGAAGACGCTGAGCAACGGTATCATCAAGTTCGAACGTTATCTCTCGGAGCACGACAACAAGGTGATTGACGGAGCGTTTGCTTTCGAACTGTTTGACACCTACGGCTTCCCCATCGACTTGACCCAGCTGATGGCTGCCGAGAAGGGGTGGAGTGTCGACATGGAGGGCTTTGCCCAAGGATTGGCAGAGCAGAAAGCCAGAAGCCGTGCTGCCGCTACTGTCGACACAGACGACTGGGTGGTCGTTCATCCTGACGTCGAAGAGCAGTTTGTGGGGTACGATGTGTTGGAGGCCGATGTCGAGATCGCCCGCTATCGCAGGGTGAAGACCAAAGGCAAAGAGTTCTACCAGCTGGTCTTCGACCAGACGCCTTTCTATGGCGAGGGCGGTGGCCAAGCTGGCGACAAAGGCATCTTGACCTATGGCGACGAGGTGGTCACCATCTTCGACACCAAAAAGGAGAACAACCTCATTGTGCATTTGGTGTCGAAACTGCCTGCCGACATCAGCGTCACATTCCGTGCCCAAGTGGATGTCGAGAAACGTCATGCTACCGAGAATAACCATAGTGCCACCCACTTGTTGCACAAGGCGCTACGCCGTGTGCTGGGCGAGCATGTTGAACAGAAGGGCTCGAGTGTCGACGACCAGCGTCTGCGTTTCGACTTCAGCCATTTCGCCAAGATGAGCAAGGAGGAGATTCGTCAGGTGGAGCATTTGGTGAACCTCGATATCCGTGCCAATCTGCCTTTGGAAGAGAACCGTGCGATGCCGATTGACGAAGCTCGCAAGTTGGGCGCTATGGCTTTGTTTGGCGAGAAATATGGCGAGACCGTTCGTGTGGTGAAGTTTGGCGAGAGTGTGGAGTTCTGTGGTGGCACGCATGTCAGCGCCACAGGCAATATCGGCAGCTTGAAGATTGTCAGCGAGGGCGCTGTGGCTGCCGGTATGCGAAGAATAGAAGCTGTGACCGGTGTGGCCGCCGAACAGTTGGCCAACGAGCGGGAAGACCAAGTGGAAGCCATCAAAGAGATGCTCAAAGGTCCCAAGGACTTGGTGGCTGCGGTGCAGCGTCTACAGGAAGAGAACAACGCCCTTCGTGCCGAAATCACCAAGATGAACCAGCAACAAGCTGGTACTTTGGCTCAACAATATGACGAGAAGCTGGTCGGATGCAACTTGTTGGTGGAAGAGGTGAAGTTCGACTTGGGCGTGTTGAAGGATGCTTTGCTGCAGATCCGTCCCAACCATCCCGATATGGCATTGGTGCTGGGCAGCCGAGTGGGCGACAAGCCCTCGCTGCTGGTGGTGTTGGGCGACAATCGGGTGAATGCAGGATTGAATGCAGGCAACGTGGTTCGCACCGCCGGCAAAGAGATGCAGGGCGGTGGTGGTGGACAACCCTTCTTCGCCACTGCAGGTGGCAAGAACCTTGATGGATTGGCTCGGGCTATGCAGGTGGCAGCGGAAATGTGTAAATAAGCAGGCAATTTGTTGCAAGGAATGAAGGGTTCAAAGATAGAGGTGCTTGGTGCTCGCGAGCACAATTTGCAGAATGTCGACGTAGAGATCCCTCGCAACCAGTTGGTAGTGTTCACGGGTTTGAGTGGCAGCGGCAAGTCGTCGCTGGCGTTCGACACCATATATGCCGAGGGACAACGTCGCTATATGGAGACGTTCTCGGCCTATGCTCGTCACTTTATTGGAAACATGGAGCGTCCCGATGTGGATCAAATCAAAGGGTTGAGTCCTGTGATATCCATTGAGCAAAAGACAACCAACAAGAATCCACGCTCGACGGTGGGCACCGTGACGGAGATATACGACTTTGTGCGTCTGTTGTATGCTCGTGTGGGACTGGCAATAAGCCCCGTTAGCGGCAAACCGATGGTTCATTATTCGGAGGAACAAGTTCTAGAGTTGATCACCGAGAGCTATCAGGGCAAGGATATCCTGATATTGGCACCGTTGGTGAAACGTCGCAAGGGTCACTACCGTGAGTTGTTTGCCAACGTGGCCAAGAAGGGTTTCCTGCGGGTTCGTGTCGACGGTGAGATACGTGAACTGGTGTATAACATGCAGCTCGACCGCTATAAGACTCATGACATTGAGTTGGTGGTGGATCGTATCCGTATGGGTGGCAGCAGTACGCAGCGATTGAAGGAGGCAGTACAGACTGCTTTCAAACAAGGGAAGGGGGTGCTGATGGTGATGGAGGAGGACTTAAACGAACCTCGCTATTTCAGTCGTCAGCTGATGGATCCTGACACGGGCGAGTCGTTCCCTGAACCCGAACCCAACACCTTCTCGTTCAACTCCCCCTATGGCGCCTGTCCCCATTGCAACGGATTGGGCGAGGTGGCGGAGGTCGATTTGACCAAGCTGATTGCCAACCCCAAGAAGAGTATACGCGAAGGGGCGTTTGACCCCTTTGGGAAATACAACCCCAATAGCGCTTTTTACCGTCAGTTGGAGCGGTTGGGTTTGGATTACGGTTTCACGGTCGACACACCGATAGAGGAGATGAGCGACGATGCCCGCAACGCTATCCTCTATGGCACAAGCGACTTTTCGGGTATGGGAGAACAATATGAGGGCTCCTATCGTGGCGGCTTCCAAGGTATAGCCAACTACATACAGGAGATGGCGTCGGACGACAGCCCTGCAGGATTGCAGAAATGGGCACAGAACTTCATGAACACCGTCCCTTGTCCCCATTGTCACGGTTCGCGATTGCGGCACGAAAGCCTCTGTTTCTTGGTTGACGGAATGAACATCAGCCAGGTGGCAGCTATGGATTTGACGCAGCTGTATGCCTGGATAAAAGGATTGGAGCCAAAACTCGAAGCTGGACAGCAGACGGTGGCACACGAAATCATACGTGAGATAGAGGTCCGAGTGAAGTTTATGCTCGATGTCGGCATCGGCTATCTCTCGCTCAATCGCAGCAGCAAGACGTTGAGCGGCGGCGAGTCGCAACGCATCCGATTGGCTACCCAGATTGGCGCCAAGTTGGTGAATGTGCTCTATATCCTCGAC
The DNA here is from genome assembly GCA_905236405.1 of uncultured Bacteroidales bacterium. GTDB lineage: Bacteria > Bacteroidota > Bacteroidia > Bacteroidales > P3 > Colimorpha. The sequence continues at coordinate 2,835 of CAJOQB010000081.1, read as the reverse complement.
GAACCCAGCATCGGCCTCCATCAGCGTGACAACCGCAAGTTGATTAATTCGTTGAAAGAGTTACGCGATTTGGGCAACAGCGTCATCGTGGTGGAGCACGATAGAGATATGATTATGAGTGCCGACTATGTGTTCGACATCGGCCCGGGAGCCGGTGTGCATGGCGGTCATATCGTGGCGCGGGGAACAGTCGACGAGTTGCTGAAACGCGATGGTGTCACCAGTCGCTATTTGAGTCGTAGACAAGATATCGAGATACCCAAGCGTCGGTCGGTACAAGGACGAAACCATTTAGTGCTGAAAGGTGCAACCGGCAACAATCTGAAGCATGCCACCCTCGACATTCCCTTGGGCTTGTTCGTATGTGTGACAGGTGTCAGCGGCAGCGGCAAATCGACATTGGTCAACGAGACGCTTCATCCCATCCTCAGCAGCCATTTCTATCGGACACAGAAACGCCCCTTGCCCTACGAGAGCATCAGCGGCATGGAATATATAGACAAGGTCATAGAGATTGACCAGTCGCCCATCGGACGGACACCACGCAGCAACCCCGCCACCTATGTCGGCATCTTCGACGAGATCCGTCAGTTGTTTGCTCAGTTGCCCAGTGCCAAAATCAGAGGCTACAAGCCTGGTCGTTTCTCGTTCAACGTGAGTGGAGGCCGGTGCGAATCCTGCAAGGGTGCAGGCGTCAGAACCATAGAAATGAATTTCCTGCCAGACGTCTACATCAATTGTGAGGTGTGCAACGGCAAACGCTACAACCGAGAGACATTGGAAATACGATACAAAGGCAGGTCGATAGCCGATGTGTTGGAGATGACTGTCAACGAGGCAGTGGAGTTCTTTGAACCGTTGCCCAAAAATCATCGTAAATTGAAGGCGGTTCAGGATGTTGGACTGGGATATATAACCCTTGGTCAGCAGAGCACCACCCTCAGTGGCGGCGAAGCACAGCGCATCAAGTTGGCCACTGAGCTTTCGAAGACCGATACGGGCAACACCTTATATATATTAGACGAACCCACTACGGGCCTCCATTTCGAGGACATTCGTGTGTTGCTGGACGTGTTGCAAAAATTGGTGGACAAAGGAAACACAGTGTTGGTGATTGAACACAACATGGATGTCATCAAGGTGGCTGACTATATTGTCGACGTAGGTCCCGACGGAGGTGTGGCAGGCGGAGAGGTGGTGTTCAGCGGCACTCCCGAGCAGTTGGTCAAACTGAAAAACAACTATACCGCCCAATATTTGCGTGAGGAAATGGAGGCCTATCGCCGTGGTGCAAAAGAACGGAATGACAAACAGATGTCGGAAAAATAGGATGAAACGTTGGCTGAACAACAAGGGATTCGTCGGCTGCTGGTGGCTGCTGGTGGTTGCGTTATGGCTTCCTGCCACAACGGTGGCACAACAGGCGGTGGGATTACGAGTGGGTGGCGGCAGCAAGTTCACCGCCGAGTTCAGTTACCAGTTTGCCTTCCAACGGACAGAAGAGGCGTTGACCGACACTTGGTGGCACCGGCTGACACACAAGACGACGCTGTCGCCCATTAGTGATGCCGACCGTGTGGAATTGGACTTGGGCTTCGGCAGCACCGTCACCTCGGAATCAGAGTTGTTAAACTTTGCCAACCTCTGCGTCGCCTATCAATGGCACAACGGCGTGACCAAACGGGCAGGATGGTATGTGGGGCCAGGGGCTTACCTTTCGCTCTATCAGTACGAAGACCGTTCGAACATGGGTTTTGGTCTTGGTGGTCAGGTGGGAGTCGATTACACATTCCGTTTTCCGTTGCAGGTGAGTGCCGATTTCCGCCCTATGTTCCGTTTGGCAGGCGGCAACTATGGGATGGGGTGGGGGATAGCCATCGGCTGTCGTTACATGATCGAACGACATGTGGAAGAGCAGGTGGAGGAATAGCAGAAAAATGTTAAATATCGCATCGGGCTTTGTAGTAATAAAATTTATTAATATCTTTGCAAAGTGTTAGCACAAAGGATTGAAGTCGAAAAGTGCTGACAGATGTTTAAGTAATAAGTAATTAACCTTTTTTAATAATTAAAACTATTTAAAGATGAAAAAGACATTATTAGTGCTTGTCGCACTCGTTACGTTGGGCTTTACTGCCAACGCACAGAACGCATTGGGTGTCCGTATTGCCGGCGGTGACGGCTACGGAGCAGAACTTTCCTATCTGCATGGTATGGGCACCGGTCGCTTGGAGTTCGACCTGGGTTATGCAGGCAACGACTGGGGTAGCGCGTTCTCTTTGACGGGAACCTATCAGTATGTTGGCAACATCACTGGCCCCTTCAACTGGTTCGCTGGTGTTGGTGGTCATCTGGGCTTCTGGACCTACAACAATGGCAACGATGCTGACTTCAGCCTCGCCCTTGTCGGTCAGCTGGGTATCGAGTTCGTTCCTTCGGCCATCCCCTTCCAGTTCTCCCTCGATGTCCGTCCTCGCTTCTATCTGATTCCCCAAACTGACTTCTATTGGGGTGGCGTTGCCCTCGGCATTCGCTACGTTTTCTAATAGGAGACACTTTTTCTTGTTAACGAAGGCGGTACCGCAAGGCTCCGCCTTTTTTTGTGCTCTGCAAAATAAACGGCAGCAAGGAACGTTATCCAAACAAACAATACATCTATAGTGATATGCAAAACATTGACCAAACGATGAAGATTGCCGTGGTGGGTGCCACAGGATTGGTGGGCGGCACCATGCTGAAAGTGTTGGAAGAACGAGGTTTCGGTGGCTGTACGGTATTTGCGGCAGCGTCGGAGCGCTCGGTGGGAAAAGAGGTGGAGTTTGCCGGACGCAAGCT
>CAJOQB010000080.1 GCA_905236405.1 uncultured Bacteroidales bacterium | reverse complement strand
TTTCGGTGTTTGTTTTCTTAAATATCTCATACTTTAACACATTTATTTTGTTCCTAAATGTGTCAACCTATTTCAGTATAAGACATATCAAAAAAAATTCGTAGACCGCAATGCGATGGTCGTACTTTTGCATTGTCATTTCAAACGAACGACATCACGCAAATGACAGAATTCCAACTCTGATATAACTCTGATGTAACTCTGACTTAAGTCTGACTATACTCTGGGGTGAGAACCCCAACCTAAATGTCAACCAAAGCCAATATATGCCCTGCGACGACCACCTACTGCCAGCCCGCAGGGACCCCACCACCGGCAGAGCGCTCTTTGACACGAATGATTTTAATCGGTGAATTTAATGAGGTTTTGTGAAGAAACGTCACTTCTGGGATGAATGTAAAAAAAGAGGCTCCCTGACGAGAGCCTCTTTAAAGGGATGGATTATCTATGCCTTATTTGGCAACGGAGATGCGTTTGGTGGAGATACCGTTGTTGGTCTTCACGGTGACCATGTAGATACCAGCAGCGAAGTCGGAGGTGTTGATGCTGATGCTTTCACCCTCGACATTGTTGTTGCTGTAAACGGTCTGACCCATAGCGTTCATGATGGTGACGTTGGCGATTTCCTCGTTGGCCACAACGTTGACGTAGTTGGTGGCGGGGTTGGGGAAGACGTTGAGGACAACATTGCTGGCCACCTCGTCGATACCCACATAGTCAGCGGGGAAGTAACCTGTGGAACCAACGGCGTTGTTCACCTTGCAATCGTTGGGGTTGGAACTGTTGTAGTTATACACGAAGGCAACGATGTGGCAGCGGTGAGCCTTGCTGCTGTTGGGAACAGTGTAGTTGATATTGTAGCTGAAGTCACCATTAGCGTCGGGAGTGACAGCAACGCCCCAGTTGTCGCCCACAATGGAGGCACGAACAGCGTTGTAGTGACGATAGTCGGGACGAGCATAAGGATTGGCATAGTAATCCTGCTGAGTCATCATGGTCGAGTCTTCGAGCAGATAAATCTGAAGACGAGTGTTGGCACCATAGGCGTCAGAGGTATTGAAGTGACCGTTGATGGTACCGGTCAGAGAACGGTTGCTGTTGCTGTAGTTGAGGTTGTTGATGTTAAGGTCGAGGAAGCAAGGAATCTCGGCAGCAGCATCGAGGAAACTTGTGATTGAACTGACGTTACCAATGCCCATGACAGGACCGGGGTCTTCAGCACTGAGGTGAGTACGGTCAAGCATGAAGGCAGGAGCATAGGTGCTGCCACCATCGTTGTAGAAGTAGGTCATGGCCGAGCTGGCACCACAAGAGAGACCGTCGGTGCCATAACCAGCGTGGTGAGCCACTAAGGTGACATCGTTACGATTGTGAATGGCCTCGTGAATGCGGTCGTAACCAGCAGGGCAGTAACCGCAGGCAGCTCCGGTGAATTCCTCGAGAAGGATGGTGCGGTTGGTGGTAATGGCAGGATCGTACACATTGATAACATGCGAAAGAGATGCATTCTCAACGACACCGTTGGCATCGTTGTTGGGATTGCTGACAGTGACCTGAATGGTGTAATTGCCCGTAGTGCTCTCGTTGAAGGGTACATTGTGAGTGAAAGTGGCAGTTTGGTTCCATCCTGCGTTGACACCAGAAACATGGTAGACTCCAGCAGAGGTGCCGTTGACGGAATATTCTACATCGAACTCGGTCAGGGGTGCACCACCACGACCCTGAACAGTACCACTGATATTGATGTTGGAATTCATAGGAGCATAGTTGGGAAGGTTGAGCGAAGTAAGATTCATACCATTGGGCAACACTTCGCGTACTGCCATGGCGTTGAGGAACAGATATACTGCGTCAACTGAGGTGCACTGGAAGGCAATGTAAATGGTTTGGCCAGCATAGTCGCTGAGGCTAATCATATCCTCGGTAGGATCTGACCAGTTGCAGTTGACAGAATCCAAAGTGGTGGTGAAAGCGTTCTGTGCATTGGTGGTGGTGGAAATCTTCACGTTGAAGGATTCAGGATAACTGGGATTGCCTGCCGAGGTGGTGTAGCACAGATAATAGCTTCCGTCTTGAGGAATGGTGATAGCGGGGGTCACCAACCAGCGGTCAACAGGGGTGGTGGCATCGTCAGTCCAGGTAAGACACGTGGCTTTTTTGTCACCGTCGCCAAAATTCAGTACGCCCCAAGCGTCTGTGAAATAAGCCACTTGGGAGTTGTTTGACAAATTGTCGTTCTTGTACACAGTCCATCCTGTGGGAACGGAACCGATTCCTTGGGGTGTTTCGACGTTCTCGAAGTCTTCGGAGAAGACAACATTCTGAGCACACATGGACGAAGCCACAAAAAGTGCTACCAAAGCTAATAAAACTTTTTTCATAATGATAAATAATTAATTAAACATTTAATATTCAGACTTGTTGTATTGTGCGAGTGCAATGCACTCGCTTTTCTTTTCCGCTGCAAAGATACAATTATTTTTAAATAGCAAACATTTTTTTCTACGGTATGTCTACTTGTTCTTTAGAACGATGAATGGTATCAAGACCTCTTCGAGCGAGATACCTCCGTGTTGGAAGGTGTTGGAGTAGTACTGCACATACTGGTTGTAGTTGTTGGGGTAGGCGAAGAAGTCGCTCATGCGGGCAAAGATGTAGGGCGAGGTGATGTGGCGTTGGGGAAGGAAAATCTTGGCGGGGTCGCGTACCTCGAACACCTGCTTGGCATTGTAGTCGAGCAGGCGGCCTTGCTTGTATCGGAGGTTGACGCTGATGTCGCGGTCGCCTTTCACACGGACGGGGTTGTCGATTCGGACGCTGCCGTGGTCGGTGGTGATGACCACGTTGCAGCGACGGCTGCCCAATTCCTTGATAAGTTCCACCAAGGGCGAGTGCTCGAACCAAGAGAGGGTCACCGAGCGATAGGCTTGCTCGTTGGAAGCCAACTCGCGGACAATGTTCGAGTCGGTGGTCGAATGGCTCAGCATGTCGACAAAGTTGAAGATGATGACGTTGAGTTTATTGCTCATCAGGTTGTTGACATTACCTACCAGTTTCATGCCGAAATCGGCGTTGAGCACTTTGCTGTAGCTGTGTTTGATGTTGTAGCCGTGTCGCCGCAACTGTTCGTCGAGCAACTCGTTCTCGTATTGGTTTTTGTAGCCTTCTTCGTCTTCGTTGACCCAGTAGTTGGGGTACTTGCGTTCAATCTCGCTCGGCATCAAGCCTGCAAACATGGCGTTGCGGGCAAACTGGGTGGTGGTGGGAAGGATGCTGAAATAGATGTTGTCCTGCTCGGTGTGCAGGTATTGTTCGATGGCGGATTGGAGATACTTCCACTGGTCGTAGCGGAAATTGTCGATGACAATCATGAAGGTCGGGTCGTCTTGGTCGAGCAGCGGGAACAGTTTCTCGCGAAGCACGGTGGTCGACATCAGGGGCTTCTCTTCGCTGCCGTTCAGCCATTGCAAGTAGTGCTGCTCATAGTATTTGCAGAAAAGGCGGTTGGCTTCTTCGCGTTGCGACTGGAAGATGCTGTGGATGTTGTCGTCGTCGGTGTTGGCCAACTCGATGTCCCAATAGACCAAGCGACGGTAGAGTTCTATCCACTCGTCGGCATCCATTCGGTCGCTCATCTGCATGGCAATCTCGCGGAACTGTTGCTGATAGTTCATGGTCGATTGCTGGCTTACCAGCCGACGGGCTTCGGTATGCTTCTTGACGCTAAGGAGTATCTGTTTGGGGTTGACGGGTTTGATGAGATAGTCGCTGATTTTGCCTCCCAGAGCTTCGTCCATGATGTGCTCTTCCTCGCTTTTGGTAATCATGATGACGGGGATTTGCGTGTGGCGTTCCTTGATAATCTTCAAGGTGTCGATGCCGGTGAGACCGGGCATCTGCTCGTCGAGAAAGACCAAGTCGATTTTATGGTTGGACAGTTCGTCGATGGCCTCGTCGCCGCTGTGTACGGGGATGACGGTGTAACCTTTGTCTTCGAGAAACATGATGTGGGGCTTGAGGAGGTCTATCTCGTCGTCGGCCCATAGGATGGTGATGTTTTCCATGTGATGGTGTTAGAGACAATTTTCCCATAGGAAACGTCACCACAAAGAAAATATTGTGCAAACACTGTTTGTGGCTGGTTGGCAAAAAAAAAGCCCTTTGCATTTTTTTCTGCAAAGGGCTGTCCAACACAAATGAAAACTATTTTGTTTCGGCCAAGCCGATGTATTTGTCGACGGTGGAGTATTCGGACGACTCGGGATAGTTGGTCTTGATTTTCTTGAAGCAGTCGAGTGCCTTCTCGTTGTTGCCGTCCATCAGGTAGGCCATACCGGCTTTCCAAAGGGCACAGGGAGTGGTGATGAAGTTGTCGGACATACCAGCGGCTTTCTCGTAGAGGTTGATGGCTTGCTTGGTGTTGCCCAGTTCCAGTTCGGCGTCACCTTGGCAGATGACAGCTTCCGATTTGGTGATCTCGTCTTTGCCTTTGTAGGACTTCAGGTATTTGATGGCGTCCTCGAACTGACCCAGGTTAAGGTAGCAAATGCCAGCTTCGTATTTGGCACGCTGTCCCACCTTGGTGTTGCCATAACGGTCGATGATTTGGAGCAGGCCGTCGTGACGGTCGTTGCCGTTGAGGGCGGTGTTGTAGTCGCCTTGTGCAAAATATTGCTCGGCAGCGAAAGCGGCTTCGTTGGCTTTGCTGTTTCGGTTGACTTGCATTCTGTGGATGCCAAAGATGGCAAACACGACAACCAAAATTGCAATAATTGCAATAATTATGGTCTTAAGATTCTTCTCGAAGAACTGCTCGGTCTTCGACATAACTTCACTCATTTCAGTGGTTTTCTTTTCTTCGTTCTGTTCCATTACAGCTTAGAATAATTATGTTTTACGGTTTGCAAAAATAGTCATTTTTTTTCTTCTCCAAGAAATAATTTTCAAAACATTCTCTTTTTATCAACAGCATTTCAACATTGATGATGGGTGCTCGCTCATTTATTTGCGTTTACATGACGTGCATTTTGTTGAAAAACGTGCAAATATCTCTTTGACGGAAGTGCGTTTTGGTGCTTGAAGATATAAACAATCATGTAGTTCTGTCATTATTTTTTTGTCATAAACGTTTGTGTTTCTGTGTTATGAATTTTTTATGAAAAAATATATTGTATCTTATTAAAAAAAATATATAATTTTGCATTTCAATAAGTGGAATAACATTACAATCTTTTTACTATGAATACTCAAAGCAAATTCATGGGTCTCAACATCGAAAGCCCCGTTATCGTCGGCAGTTGCGGACTTACCAACAATGTTGACGATTTGAAGAAGTGTGAAGATGCTGGTGCAGGTGCTGTCATCATCAAGTCAGTCTTTGAAGAGCAAATCATTTTCGATATCAAACATAGTGCGTCGGTCTATGCTCCTACCGACCAATATGGTGGCAGTTACGACTATATTGCCGCTCATGTGGCCGCCGATGCGATGGATCGCCACTTCGCTCTTATCCACAACGCCAAGCAGCAGCTTCACATCCCTGTGGTGGGCAGCATCAACTGTTATTCGTTCGAGAATTGGATTAACTATGCCAAACGGTTCCAGGAAGCCGGCTGTGACGCCCTTGAACTGAACATGGCTATCCTTCCCTATGAGACAGAGACGTCGTCGGAGGATGTCGACCGTCTGTTCCAAAACATCATCCAGACATTGAAAAAGACGGTGTCGATACCCATTGCCATCAAGGTGAGCTCCTACTTCACCGATATGGCCAAGTTCATGCAGCAGCTGTCATGGATGGGTATCAGCGGCATCACGCTGTTCAACAAGTCGCTCAACATCGATATCGATGTCGACAACATGAGTCTCGCCCAAGCACCGTCGCTCTCCACACCAGAAGATATCTATAACACCTTGCGTTGGGTGGCTATCCTCTCCAACAAGTTGCGTTGCCCCATCAGTGCTTCGACGGGTGTCTTCTCGGGCAAGGATGTTGTCAAGATGCTGTTGGCTGGAGCCCAAACCGTTCAGGTGGTCTCTTGCTTGTACAAGAACGGTATCGATTACATCAAGCAAATCAACAGTGAGTTGTCTGCTTGGATGGAGCAGCATGGATTCGAGTCGATTGACCAATTCCGCGGCAAGCTGGCCGTCAAACCCAACGAAGAGGCTTCGATGTTCCTTCGTACTCAGTTTATGAAATACTTCGCCGAGATAAAATAGCTTTTCCTCGTCTGCGACTGCGAGGTTGACTCGGGTCGCGGTCGGCTGTTATATTATACAATACACGGAACTGTTGCTGAGGAACGACATTTCCATTTTATAATAACCTTGCTGCCGTGTGCAGCAGTTGCAACGGGTAACAACGTTGCAAAAACAACATCCAAATTATGGACGAAAGAAACGTCAGTTTTTTCCGCTTTGAGGATCTCAGGGTCTACACCAAAGCCATCGACTACAGTAAATGGGTCATCAACTCATTGAAACCCGCAGCCAATGACGGGCAGAGTCGTTTGAGTGCCGCTTTCTGTACTTCCGCGTTCGACATCGAGCTCAATATCGCTGAGGGCTCGTCGCGTGCCAAGAATCAGTTCGAGCACTATCTCAAGATAGCCAAGACGGCTATCCGTGAGTGTGTCATTTACACCTCCATCGCCCATCGTTGCGGCATGTTTGGTGACGAGCAGATGGACCAGAGTCGCGAGTATTTGATGGAACTCACCCGAATGGTGGGCGCCCTCATTGTCTCGCTGCAGCGACCCACTCACAACCACCGTCCCAACGACTACAACGGAGAGGACGATGAGATGCTTGACATGAGCACCGACATTCCGAGCGACGAGACACCTGTTGAATAGTAGTTCTCGATAGCTGCTTCGCGAGGGTTGCTCTGCATCCTTGACTCTTCTACAAAAGACAACATTCTCTTGTGGTCAATTCGATTGTTGACCGTGTTTGATTCTTTAGAGGTACGGTGTTGGCCGACCTGCTGATGTTTGAATTCACTGCTTTACCAATCATATCACTCATAATTATACTACAAAAAACACAGATTGTTCACTAACCCCATGCTCTCACTGCTTCCCGACACTCCTTGCATTACCGAAGACTTATCCACGACAACAGTATCACCTTGCATTGTCTCAGACAAAGTGAGGCATTTATTGTTGCCCCTATAAAAACTATTATTCCAGATAAACCTAATAAACTTTTATAACTATGGAACTCAACTTGACACGTCCTCTTGTTTTCTTTGACCTTGAAACCACCGGCCTTCAGGTGGGGCACGATCATATCGTGCAAATCTGTCTCTTCAAGGTCAACCCCGACCACACCGAAGAGGAAAAGACACTCCTTGTCCGTCCTGCCGACGAGAATGGCAACACTGTCCACATCCCCAAGGAAACCACCGCTGTCCACGGTATTTCCGATGAGATGGTGAAAGATCAACCTACCTTTAAGGATTTGGCCGAGAGTTTGGCACAATTTATTGGCGATGGCGACCTCGCAGGTTACAACTCCAACAAATTCGATGTGCCGCTGTTGGTCGAAGAGTTCCTTCGTGCCGACTATCCTTTCTCGCTCGAGGGACGCAATTGTATAGACATTCAAAACATCTTCCACAAGATGGAACAACGCACCCTCAAGGCTGCCTATCGCTTCTATTGTGGAAAACAGCTCGAGCACGCCCATAGTGCCGATGCCGACACCAAAGCCACTTACGAGGTGCTCAAAGCACAGCTCGACCGCTATCAGGGTGTCGACTATGTCGATTTCGAGGGGCATGTTTCCCAACCCGTCGTCAACGACGTTGCCGCATTGGCTCAGTTCACCCAGGCTCGTCCCATCGCTGACCTCGTGGGACACATTGGTTACAACGCCCATCATCAGGAGATATTCCTGTTCGGAAAGCACAAAGACAAGACGCTGTTGAAGGTTTTCACAGAGGAGCCCGCTTATTACAATTGGATGATGAATGCCGACTTCCCGCGAAGCACCAAGCTGGTCATCGACCGTGTCTATCGTCAAGTGGAGGAGGCTCGTCGCAAACGTCGCGAGGAGCGTCGTCGCGAGGAGGAAGAGAAACTGGCACAACTTCAGATGAAGTTCAACAACCCCGAGAAGCCCTGATGTCCGACCTATAGAAAAACAACAAGGCGGCTGTCGCATCACTGCGTAGCCGCCTTTTATATTGATGACAAGGTTATTCTATTTGATTATATCAAATCCCAGGTAGGGACGCAGTACCTCGGGCATCACAATGCCGTCGGGTGTCTGGTTGTTCTCGAGCAGGGCAGCCATGATACGGGGCAAAGCCAATGCGCTTCCGTTCAACGTATGCGCCAATTTCATCTTTCCGTCGCTGTCTTTGAAACGCAGTTTCATGCGGTTGGCTTGGAAGGTCTCGAAGTTGGACACCGAGCTGACCTCGAGCCAACGTTGCTGTGCGGCGCTCCACACCTCGAAGTCGAAGGTCATAGCGGAGGTGAAGCTGATGTCGCCGCCACAAAGTTTGAGGATATGATAGGGGAGCCCCAGTTTGTCAAGAAGTCCACCCACATGTTTCTTCATTGTCTCCAATTGCTCGTAGCTGCGGTCAGGGTGTTCGATGACCACTATCTCCACCTTGCTGAATTCATGCAGACGGTTCAATCCACGCACGTCTTTGCCGTAACTGCCTGCCTCACGACGGAAACACTCGCTGTATCCTGCATGACGGATGGGGAATTGGTCGGCATTGACGATGGTGTTGCGATAGATGTTGGTGATAGGCACTTCGGCGGTGGGAATCATATAGTAACCATCGAGAGGGATAGCATACATCTGACCCTCTTTGTCGGGCAGCTGACCAGTACCCAATCCCGATGCCTCGTTGACCATCAGGGGTGGCTGTATCTCGGTGAAACCCGCTTCGGCGGCACTGTCCAAGAAGAAGTTAATCAAAGCACGTTGCAGACGGGCACCCTTGCCTTTGTAGACGGGGAAGCCTGCTCCCGTGATTTTGTTGCCCAGTTCGAAGTCGACAATGTCGTATTTGGCACACAACTCCCAGTGAGGCAAAGCGTCGGAACCAAGGTCGGGTTTGGTGCCGTATTCGGCCACTACCACATTGTCGGCTTCGCTCTTGCCACGGGGGACAGAGATATGGGGTGCGTTGGGGAGAGAAATCAGTTTTGCGTTCAGTTCCTGTTCGGTTTGAGCCAGTTGCTCCGACACACTCTTCTCTTCACCTTTCAATTCAGCTGTACGGGCTTTTTTGGCGTTGGCTTCTTCCTGTTTGCCTTGTTTGAAGAGCATGCCGATTTCTTTGGCGATGGCGTTTTGTTCAGCTTTCAGGTCGTCGCCTTTCTTCTGCAGGCTTCGGCGTTGTTCGTCCAATTGGATGATTTCGGCAATGCGTTCCTCTACATTAGGGACGTTCTTTATTTGCAGACGCTCAATGATTTCCTGTGTATGTTCCTTGATGTACTGTAGTTGTAGCATGATGGTTGATATATATTATATATTGTATTCCTTTGTTTATTGAGGTATGTGTAACGACACATCGGGGCATTTATTGCCTTGCGGAGAGCAAAATCATCATCCTTCGTTGTGGTAGGGCTCCCCTTTCAGAATGGTGAAGGCTCGATAGAGCTGTTCGACGAAAAAGAGACGTACCATCTGGTGGTTGAAGGTCATCTGAGACAGCGATACTTTGTCTTTGGCCATCTGGTGTATCGAGGGGGCAAAGCCGAAAGCGCCTCCCACCACGAATGTCAGCTGTCGGATGCCGCTATTCATCTGTTTCTGCAGATATTGTGCAAACCCTACCGAGGTGTGTTCCTTGCCGTGTTCGTCGAGCAGCACCACAGCGTCGCTCTTTTCTAACTGGCGTGCTATCAACGCCGCTTCGCGGTTGCGTATCTCGTCGGGCGAAGCCCCTTTCTGGTCCTTCAATGCGGGAATCACCACCAACTCGAAGTTGACATAGTGGCTCAACCGTTTTTCATACGTGGCAATTCCTTCCTGAAGGTATTTCTCGTCGGTCTTCCCGACCACCAGTAGCTTGATGTTCATCTTTGCAAGGTGTGTTACAAGTTTGTTTCGGACGGAGTGGCTGTCAGAAAGAGGAACGGTGCTATCCGCCGTCCACCCCGACGGGCGATTCTGCGGTTGGCCATCCTTGCCAATGTCCCTTTGAGGCCGTTGTGGCGTTCGTTGTAGAATCCCAACGCTTCGTCCAGTTGGTATTGGTACGGAAGCAGCAGTTGACGGTAGTCCTCAACGGGCAGGATACGTTCCGTCCAGCTGCCTGTCGAGGGGTCGCAGGTGTTGTATTTGTCGCGAAGCAGGTTGGGACTGTTACGGTCGACGGCACGCAGGATATCGTCGTAGTTCAACCCACGGGTGTTGGTCGCCCAATAGTCCAGTTGCTCGTTGCCCATCTGAGGGTTGTGCTTTTGGATAAACTGCCGACGCATCTCGCGGAACCCTTCGTGATGCTCGTCGCCCAGTTCGTCGGTCAGCATGACTTTGTGCAGTTCTCGCACCTTGCGTCGGTTGTAGGGGGTCGATGCCGTTGTGAAAACCATCTGTATCTTGGGCGAAATAGAGGTCAGTTCGCCGAAGAACTCGTCCAAACTGTAGATATGCTCTATCACATCCATTCCCAGCACCCCGTCGGGCACTTCGCTCTCCCGTTGGCACCATTCGCGAAGGCTCCTCGCGTCGCCTGTCAGCACCACATCGGGACCCCATCCCATCAGGTCACTCAGCCGTCCAATGGTGTCGGAAGCCTCGGGGTTCATGTCCACATATATCACCTGATGCGCCCCTATATATTTCATCAGCATCGAGCAGAAACCCTCGCCTCCGCCATAATCGACCAACGTCAGCTGCTCCAACGGTTTTTGTGTCTGTTTGGTTATCCATCCTATGCATCGGGCGTAGATGTCCACATAATAATCCAACACGGGCAGCATCCGACGGATATACTGTAAGTGGTATTCGTTGATGCCCGCCGACGCGATTTCTGTCGAACGCATTGTCGAAACAAACTGCGACAACTTCTCTGAGGACAATGGGTTGGACAATGGAGTGGCCATAAGACTATCCTTTTCGGGCTTTTATCCACAGCAACAGACGGAACAAGTCGTTGTTGCATTTGCTGATATTAAAATAGGGCACTTGTCGGGCGCCATACAGACGGTAGGAGTACTCGATACCGGCGTCCATGCTTCCTTCGAAGTCGAAAGCTCGTGTTTTGTGTTGCAGTCGTTGGAACAGTTCCCAGAAAAGCAGAGCGGAAGCACCGTTGTCGTGTCCCTCGGGGTGAAGTGCCGAGAGGAGCGAGTAGGCACAATGGTCGTCGTATACCACAAAACGGGCGGCACGTATCACCCCGTCGCCGTCTTTCAACGCTAACAGCAGCCCTTGGTTGCGAGCGCAGGCGGCTTTTATCACACGCACGATAAACTCCTCCGACAGCAGGTCTTTCTCACCGCGGCTTTTCCAGTATGTTGCGTGGAAACGGGCGAACTCTTCGGGCGTCATCCCCTCGTCTGCAAGCAAGTGTTCTTGTGCCTTGCGGATTTTTCGTTGCCGTTTGTCGTAATCCATCTGCGACAGCACGGTGTCCAAGTCGTCGAGTTGTTCAATGCGATAGGTGTAACGGGTCGTCTGTCGGTAACCTGCCCAATGGAAAGGCAGCCAGTTGGTGACCGAGGGGGCGAAGTTCTGTTCGTAATAAGCAAGCCCCAATCGCTCTATTTGCTCGGTCAGTTCTGCTCCGACTTTTTTCTCAAACTCCAGACGTCTGCATTCCGACATCCCCTCCTCATAGCGGTAGTAGGGACCATTGTATTGTGTCAGCTGCGGCTGCAGCACGTAACGCATTCCTATACGTTTCCCTGTCAGATAGGGCAGAGCCCCTTGCACCCGTTCGGCTGACCAATGTCCGTCTCCCTCTTTCTCCATCAACGCCACATCCCATTGTTTGCCCACACACACCGTTTCCATCCACCAATATTGCAGAAACAGAGGGACACGTGTTCCCTCTGTTTCGCACAATACCTTGTATTTCTCTTTGTTGTTCACAATGATGGAGACTATTGCATTTCGATGCTCACGCGGTTGTTCGAGATACGACCCTCGTAGTCGTTGTTGTCGCCGATGGGGTCGCTGCTGCCTTTGGCCTCTATCTCGATACGGTATTCGGGCACGCCGCGGGCAATCAGTTTTTTCTTCACCTCCACACAGCGTTGACGCGAGAGCCCGATGCAGTAGGCGTCGGTGCCGATGTTGTCGGTGTAGCCGCGAAGCATCACCTCGTAGCGTTCGTTCTCGAGCAGGTACTGAGCCAGCTCGTCGAGCATCGGGTCATACGACTCCTGCACTGTGGCGTCGTTGGGGAAGAACTTGATGTTGTGGAACGTTCTTGCATCGGCGGCGGCACTGGGGAAGAGGTCTATCTTCTTGGTGCCAAAGAAGAGCACCAGTCCCACATGGATAACGGCATCGTTGGGCTGTTGGTTGACAAAGAAGTCGGTACCCTGCCAGTAGCGGTAATCTACTTGGGCGACAAAGAGCTGCATCTTGTTTTTCATTTCCTTGTTGGTGCACCAATCGGCAAAAGTCTGTATACACTCCAGCGCCTCTTGTTGTGCCTGTGCTATCAGCGCATTGCGTTGCGATGCCTCTTTGATGTTAGGGTTGATAGCATAAACGGCCACCATGCGAACTGGCGTACGAGGTTGCGTCTGCAGGAAGTTCATCACCGGTTGGAACGATCCCCAGTCGGGATTGCGATGCTCGCACATCTCGGGAAACAGTGTGTAGTCGAAATCGTTGAAGTAGACTTTCTTTTGGTCGAAAGTGGTGAATTTCCATATCGAGTCGTAGTCGACGCGACGCACTTTTTTCTTTCCTTCAATGAAAGGAGACACCTCTTTGGTGGTCTTTTTCCCGCTCTGAGCCATCAAGGCAACAGGCTGCAGGAAAAGCATTGCGAGGAGGACAATGGCAAACTTCTTCATTTTCTCTGTCATTATTTTCAGCCAATAACGACAACCCTTAAATAATATTGTATTGGAGGGAGAGGAAAAAGGTTTTCTTAAGCTTGCGTTTATGCGAAGCAGAGGTGCTCGAGCAGTATCTTGGCTCCCAACCCAATCAGCACGATGCCGCCGAAAATGGTGACACCTCGCTCGGATACGGGGATTTGCTGTCGCCCCAACAGTACGCCCAATAAGGAGACGAGGAAGGTGGCAAGGGCGATGATGAAACACTGCCAGAGAAGCTGTGTGGTGGTGAGCTCCAACCCAAGCCCGATGCCGACGACGAAGGCGTCGATGGAGGTGGCGACGGCAAGGGTGCAGATGACCCAGTAACGCGATAGGTCGAGGGCCTTGTCGGGCTCGTCGTCGTGGAAGGCGTCCCAAATCATCTTCCCTCCCACAAGGAGCAGCAACCCGAAGGCGATCCAGTGGTCGACGGATTCGACATACTGCTTGGCGGCGGCACCGGCCAACGCGCCGATGAGGGGGAGGCCGCCTTGGAAAAGGGCAAAGGTGAAAGCCAACAGGATGCCGCGTCGCCACGACAGCTTGGTCTTGAGGGCGCTGGTGGTGGAGACAGCAAAGGAGTCGACGCAGAGTGCAAGAGCAAAGAGTATATACTCTATAAAAATATTCATGGTTAATATCTTATGGAACAACAGTAGCGTGTTGCGGCGTTGACGGGGGTGAGGAGGATGTGGTGGGGTTGCGACAAGAACTGCTCGGCATCGCCGAACTCGACTGCAAATCGCTTGCCGTCCCATTCGGGATGCTGCTGCCGCAGGGTGTGTGCCACCCATCCCATCGTGTGACGGAAGTTGAACTCGACCAACGGATGGAGGCCATAGTGTCCGTCGGGGGTGCGGTAGACAAGCATATCGACGCCCAAGGGACCTTGATAGGTGTCGAGATGACGGGCGAACCACTCTTCGAGAAACGTCTCCACTTCGTCGAGAAGTGTGAGCGGCACAAAGGTGGAGAGCTGTTGGCGGATGGCGTCGTCGGAGAGGAGAAGGTTGGATTTGTAGGCGCCGCCTTGGGTGGTGAAGAGGGAGTAACCGACTTTCTCCACTCGTTGGGAGTCCACCAAATACTCGACGGCGAAGTCCTGCACGACGTCGAGTCGCCGTTCGGCCATCACGCACCGTTGGCGCTGGATGGTGTTGAGAACCCATCCGCGGTCGTTGTCGGAGAGGGTGCGGGTGACGGGTCGCAATCCTTGTCCGCTGCCCGACCAAGGGGCTTTGAAAAGCACGTCGCCGTGGGTGGAGAGATACTGCTCGGCATCCTCTAAAGACGAGAGGGCTTGCGGCACTTCGGGGAAGAGTGCCGAAGGAATCTGCCCGACGAGTTGCCGCATAGCCTCTGCCGCTGTGGTGCGGTGCTGCCATTGGCGTAGCTGTTCGATGTACTGCGTGGTGGGTAGCAGGGTGGGGGAGATCCCCAAGTCGATGCAGCGTTGCCGCTGGGTGGCGTCCCATCCCCAAGCAATCACTCGGTCGACGGGCAGCCCTTGGATGTCGCTCACGGCGACGGCTCCCTGTGGCAACGAGGGTTGCGGATGGGAGCAGAGCACATACCCCTCGCGATAGCACCACGCCATAATCCATGCACATTGTTGTGCAAAGAGGGCAGCCATCTTGGGCGGGGTGACGTGCGTGCCGCCGTCGGCAAGACAGATGTCGTGGTCGGGATTGAAGCAGAGGAGCGTCATTTGCGACAAAAGCTGAAAAGGCAAGGGAGACCCGAATGATGTCTGGGTCTCCCTTTCTATCCGTTGAAGGACAACATTGATATTATTTGTTGACCTGGAATTTACGGTTGCCAGTGGCGAAGAAGTCGCTGATTTGGTTGGCAGCGGCGATACCGGCATTGATGTTGGCCTCTTCGGTTTGGGCACCCATCTTTTTGGGTGTGGCGAAGTAGCGGCCTTCGAATGCCTTGAATTCAGCATCGGCATCGGGCATGATGTCGGAGACATACTTGAGGTCGGTACGCTCGGCCATCAGCTTGAGGAGCGAAGGCTCGTCGATGACCTCTTTGCGAGCGGTGTTGACCAGGATGCCGCCTTTGTGGAGTTTGTTGACGACGTCGTAGTTGATGCTCTGCTTGGTCTCAGCGGTGGCGGGGATGTGGAGCGAAACGATGTCGCAAGCCTCGAAGAGGGCGTCGCGGTTGGCGACAGCGTGGACACCGGCTTCTTCGATTTTGTCAGCGGGGACGAACTCGTCGAAGGCGTAGACATCCATACCGAAGCCCTTGGCGATACGAGCCACGTTGCGACCCACATTGCCGAAAGCGAGGATACCCAGTTTCTTGCCCATCAGCTCGGAACCCGATTTGCCGTTGTAGAAGTTGCGAACGGCATAAACCAACAGACCCATCACGAGCTCGGCGACAGCGTTGCTGTTCTGGCCGGGAGTGTTCATGGCGACGATGCCACGAGCGGTGCAAGCCTCGAGGTCAAGGTTGTCGAATCCAGCTCCTGCACGGACGACAATTTTCAGGTTCTTGGCGTGGTCGATGACTTCTTTGGTCACTTTGTCGGAACGGACGATGAGAGCATCGGCGTCGGCAACGGCCTCGTAGAATTGGTTGACATCGGTATATTTTTCAAGAAGGGCCAAAGTGTGGCCGTTTTTCTCAACGACGTTGCGGATACCGTCGACAGCAACTTTTGCGAAAGGTTTTTCGGTAGCTACTAATACTTTCATTTTTCTGTATATCTTAATTTGGTTTTGGAATGAGCAGGTGGATTCTTTGTTGATGCGTTTCTCGAACCCGTCCCTGACGTCTTTTATTTCCATCTGTTTATTGTTAAACAAACCAGCCGTCGCATATGCTCCGGCTGGTTTGACATGAAAAAGTCGTAGATTATTTGTTTGCTTTCTCGAAGTCTTGCATGCACTGGATCAGAGCCTCGACATCCTCGATGGTGACGGCGTTGTAGAGGGAAGCACGGAAGCCACCTACCGAACGGTGACCCTTGATGCCGACCATACCGCGCTCTTTGGCGAAGGCCATGAAGGCATCCTGCTTGTCTTCGCGGCCAGGAGCCATGACGAAGCAGTGGTTCATAATGGAACGGTCCTCTTTGGCAGCGGTGCCGACGAACATGCTGTTGCGTTCGATTTCCTCATAGAGCATGTTGGATTTCTTGACGTTGAGTTTGTTCATGGCCTCAACACCACCGATGGTCTCTTTGACCCACTTCAGGGTTTCGTGCATCACGAAGATGGGGAGCACAGGAGGAGTGTTGAACATGGAGATGTTCTTGGCTTCTTCGGCAGCGTGGGTAGCGTAGTTGACCATCGTGGGCAGAGGGTTCATGTACTGACGGTCGGTAATGCCGTTCAGGAGGTCTTTGCGAACGATGACGAAGGTGACACCGGCAGGGCCGACGTTCTTCTGTGCACCACCATAGATGACAGCGTACTTGGTGACGTCGACAGGACGGCTCATGATGTCGGACGACATATCGGCGATGAACTTCACGGGAACGTTGTCCATGTCATATTTAATCTCGGTGCCGTAGATGGTGTTGTTGGTGGTGATGTGGAAGTAGTCAGCGTCAGCGGGGACGGTCCAACCCTTCGGAATGTAGTTGTAGGTCTTG
>CAJOQB010000079.1 GCA_905236405.1 uncultured Bacteroidales bacterium | reverse complement strand
CTGTGTCCATGTGATGAAGAAACTGATGCACGAGCTGGTGCGCAACCGTGTGCGTCCTTACTATATCTATCAGTGTGACCTGAGCATGGGTCTGGAGCATTTCCGCACTCCGGTGAGTAAGGGTATCGAGATTATCGAGAACCTCCGCGGCCATACCAGCGGCTACGCTGTGCCTACGTTCGTGGTCGACGCTCCTGGCGGTGGCGGCAAGACCCCCGTCATGCCCCAGTATGTCATTTCGCAGAGTCCCGACAAGGTCATCCTCCGCAACTTCGAAGGTGTTATCACCACCTATACCGAGCCGCGTGAATACCACGAGGAGTGCCATTGCCCCGCTTGCGAGGAGAAACGCCGTGTCGAAGAAGGTGTCGCTTCGCTGCTTGAGACCGACCGCATGGCTCTCGAGCCCAGCCACCTGATGCGTCACGAACGTAACGCAAAGCGAGAGCAGTAAAAGCTTGCTTGTGCTGCCGAGCCGAAGTTACGTCAGTGAAACTAACGCAACAAAAAAGAAATAAATGAGACGCTTTGCCTTGCTGCTGATGCTCTTCCTTGCCTCATCGCTGATGGCGCAGGAAGTCTATCCCTTCTACTATCCGTGTCGTTGCGAGACGGGAGAATGGGGTTATGTCGACCGAAACAACGAGTGGACCATCCGACCCCAGTACACTGCCGTGATGTATGAAACCAACGGCGGTATGTACCCCGTCTCGATGAATGGCAAATGGGGCTTCGTGGGTGTCAGCGGCGAGCTGTTGACCGACATCGTCTACGATGCTGCCGTCTGCGAGATTGACTACCAGAAGTACCATTACCCTGTCAACTTTGCTGCCGTGCGTCGCAAAGGCAAATGGGCATTCATCAATGTGCAAGGTGTTTTCGTTACCGAATTCAAGTACGACGAGGCGTTGATACTCAATGGCAAGTATATCATTCGTGTGCGTGACGAGAAGGGGAGGATGAAGACGGGTCACTTGGACAAGGACGGCAAAGAGATATGGGATTGAGGGTATGAGGAGAGTCCTTGTCTTACTGTTGATTGTCTGCTGTGTGGGTGGCCTTCGTGCCCAAGTGGCGGGGCTGAACACCTTGACGGTGCTCGACCTCTCGTCGTCGGCACGTACTGCTGGATTGGGGATGGACTATCTCTCCGTGGCGCAGTACGACATCAACGTGGGACTCGACAACCCTTCGCTCATCGACAGTTACGGCCACTCCCGTTGGTCGCTCAACTACACTAACCTCTTTGCCGGTGCCAACTTCGGTTCGGTCGCTTATGGTCGCCATTTCCAGAAGGTGAAAGGTGACTTTCTTTTTGCCCTGCGTTTCAACAGTTACGGCACCTTTGAACGTTACGACGAGACCGAGACACCGCAAGGCACCTTCTTTGCTGCCGACTATGTCTTCTCGTTGGGCTATGGATTGCATATCGACTCCTCGTTCTCTTTGGGTGTCAATCTCAAACCGGTCTTCTCGCAGTATGCCGAATACAATGCGTTGGCCGTTGCCTTGGATGTCTGTGGCTCCTATTGGTCGCCCTCCCGCAACTTCTCGTTGACCTTGATGGGTCGCAACTTCGGCGCCCAGTTGGTCACCTTCAGCGGCACCACCGAGAAACTGCCCTACGAGCTTTCGATGGCTTTCTCCTACAAGGTTAGCAATGCCCCGTTCCGAATCTATGGCCAGCTGGCCGAGCTGCAACGGTGGGACCTTCGCTACAACGACCCCCTCAACCCTTTGGTGGTCTACGACCCCTATAGCGGGACCTACTCTCAAGAGTCATGGCTCCACAAGATGCTCGACCTCTCGGGTCGTCATCTGCTTCTTGGTGTGGAGTTCGACATGCATCAGGTTTTCTTCCTCCGCTTGGGCTACAGCTATCGACAGGCACAAGAGATACAGGGTACGCAGAACCTCAATTTTAGCGGCTTCTCCTTCGGAGTGGGCTTGCATAAGAGACGTTTCTGTTTCGACTACGCCCATCGAGCCTATCATCTGGGGCAGGGACTCAATTACCTTTCGTTAACCTTTAAAATCTAACCCCAACATGCTTCGTCTCGTCGTCAGCTCGCAAACCAACCCCTACCTCAATGTGGCGGTGGAGAACTATCTTCTCTCGCTCAACGAGCCCGACACCATCACGCTCTATCTTTGGAAAAACCACCGAACGGTCGTCATAGGGAAAAACCAAAATCCCTTTGCCGAATGCAATGTGGACCTGCTTGAGCACGATGGAGGCTATCTGATGCGTCGTTCCACCGGTGGTGGCGCTGTTTTCCACGACGACGGCAATATCAATTTCTCGTTTGTTGTCCCTCGTCCCCTCTACGACCAGACACGCCAGTTCTCGGTCCTGCAGCGGGCGGTGGCCTCCTATGGCCTGACCACCGAACTCAGTGGCCGCAACGACGTGTTGTGTCAGGGTCGCAAGTTCAGCGGCAACGCTTTCTCCAAAGGGCGTTACCAAAACCTTCATCACGGCACCATTCTCATACAGGGCAATGTGGAGGATATGCAACGCTACCTGCGTCCCAAGCCGGCCAAGTTGCAGCGACACGGGGTGCAGTCGGTGCACAGCCGTGTGGTCAACCTTTCCGAGCTGGCCGATGTCACGTCCCAGAACATTGTCCCACGATTGATAGATGCCTTTGAGCAGGTGTATGGTGATCGAAGCGTGGAGCAGCCTTTCAGCGAGTTGTCGCAGCTTGCCGAGGTGCAACAACTCTACGACCGTTACAGTAGCGAAGCGTGGTTGTTTGGAAGTTGGCGTCAGTTCCAAGCCCAGCAGAGTGCCCAGTTCGATTGGGGCGGTGTCGACCTACAGCTTGACATCGACGAGGAGCATCGTGTCATCCGTTCCTTGCAGTTGGCCACCGATGCCCTCAACCTTTCTGTTATCGACCGTGTTCGACAATTGTTGGAAGGGGCCTCCAACGAAGAACCACCCGCCATCCCCCACGATTTTGGTGAAGAGGAACGGCAGGTGGTGTCCGATATCTTTTCTTTGATTTATTGATTCAGGGATTACTTCTCTGTGATGACGAAACTGCGTCCGCGTGCCCCTTTGAGGGTCACCTCCTCGACACGCAGCACCTTGTCGCCGAAGTTCATGAAGCGAAGCCCCTCGTTGCCCTCGGTTTTGTAGACTTGGAACAGCAGGTTGAACTCACGAAGAAAGTCGGGGTCGCGGATGTCAAGCCGTATCTCGTAGCACTCGCTTCGCATCACGTCCATCTTGAATGTGCAGCGGTAGTCGGCGGTGTTGATGACCATCACCCCCTCGACGTTGTTGCCGGAAGGCATGAAGGTGATGTCGAACGCCTGGCTTTCGGCTCGGTCGTTGCCCACGAAAGCGCCGAGGCTTTGGACAATCTGATGCTCGTTGCGTCCCAGTTGTTCCATCAGGTAGGAGGGCTGGGAGTGAAGGGACATGCCGGCCAGCAGGAGCAAGGAGAGGAGGATTCGTTTCATGATACCAAGGGTTTGTTATTGTGCCATACGCTCCATGACGGTGCCGATGGTGGCACGCATGGGGTCGTGATAGTCGCTGATGAAGTCGCCCGACTCGCGGTTGGCGATGATAAGGCAGACAGTGAGGGCGTTGTGTCCCATCACCTTCGAGAGACCGAAGATGGCCGAGCATTCCATCTCGAAGTTGGTGACACGATAGTCGCCATAGCGGAACGACTGCAGCCGCTCGTTGAGGTCGCCCACCGACGGGGCAATCCTGACATGACGGCCTTGGGGAGCATAGAAACCAGGGGCGGTGGCGGTGATGCCGTGGTGCATACCCCCGCCAACCTTGTCCATCAGTCGTTGGCTACAAGCCACGGCATAGGGGGTGGCCATGGTGTCGGGCAGTTGCATATGGCGGATGAACGCCTGTTGCAAGTCGCTCTCAAAATCGGTTTCGTTATGCTGGTAGTAGTTGAGCAAGCCGTCGAGACCGATGGCATATTGGCTGGCGACAAGGCTGCCGCAGGGGATGTCGGCATGGAGCGAGCCTGAAGTGCCGATGCGAACCAGATTGAGCGTCCGATG
>CAJOQB010000078.1 GCA_905236405.1 uncultured Bacteroidales bacterium | reverse complement strand
TCGATGATCTGGAGGCTGTTGGAGGATTTGCATCCCGTACCGCCGCAGATCAGAATATGCATTTTGTATTTTGCCATGATGATTTAAGTCTTATTTGTCAATGGTTTCGTAGTTTACGGGGATGATGCCCTCGACGAGTTCGCCGTTCTGGACGTACTTGGTGAGGATTTCATCAGCGCGGTTGTTGTCGACGTAGCCGAAGACGATGGGGTCTTTGCCAGGGACGCGCACCTCGAGGGTGGGTTCAGCGTGGCAGTAGCCCATGCATCCGGTCTGGGTGAAGACAGCTTGGATGCCCAGCTCGTCAGCCTTTTGCATCATGTGTTCCATAACCTGCTTGGCACCAGCGGCGATACCGCAGGTGGCCATAGCAACCTTGATCTGCACCAGACTCTCTGGGTTCTCGGCCTTCTCGCGTACGTCGAGGTTCGACTGGAGTTTCTCACGCATGGCCTTCAGGTCTGCTAAAGATTTTACTTTTGTCATAGGTGTGACTTTTTAGGATTAATATTGTTATTAATAATTGAATTTTAATATTTTGTGTGCATGTTGCACTTTCGTTAGAATATGCAAATATACAACAAAAAATTAATTATTAATTACTTTATAAAAAAAAATACTATTCTGTTGTCTAACAGACTGTAAACAATGAAAAGGAATGACTGGTTCCGACAAGTGGAATCTCTGTTGGAAATATCTTTCTGACAAATTGCAAAAAAAACATATTTTTGCATTGTTTTTGTGAAACAATGTATACGTACAATTTATTAAAGATAAATAGAATATGAAAGTCAGAGATATTGTTGATTCCCTTCACTTGAAGGTTCTTTCCGCTCCCGAGGGTTTGGAGCGTGAAGTGGAAAGCTGCTATGTGAGCGATTTGTTGAGCGATGTCATGGGCAATGCCGAGGCCAACCATGCCTGGATTACCATACAGACGCATAAGAACGTGGCCGCCATTGCCTCCCTCAAGGAGTTGGCCTGTGTCATCTTGGTCAAAGGCAATATGGCTTCGGATGAAACGCTGTCGCAGAGCAACGAAGATGGCATCCCCTTCCTGTCCACCGACATGGAGACCTTCGAGGTGGCGGGCCGTCTCTATGCCATGCTGCAATAGTCTCGGGAGAATAGAGCGTAAAGAAACAAGGCATCCGCCGAAAGGTGAATGCCTTGTTTTTTTGTATAATACAGAGACCTGATTACTTGATGAGGAAGGAGAACTTGTTGTAGTTTTTCAAGGCGATGCCGGTGCCGCGGGCAACAGCACGCAGGGGGTCGTCGGCGATGTGGACCTTCAGCTTGGTCTTGCTGGAGATACGTCTGTCGAGGCCGCGCAGTTGTGAGCCGCCACCTGCCAAGTAGATGCCGTTCTTGTAGATATCGGATGCCAGTTCGGGCGGTGTCACGGCCAAGGTGTCAAGCACGGCCTGTTCGATACGGGTGATCGATTTGTCGAGGGCGTGAGCAATCTCCTTGTAGTTGATGGATATCTCTTTAGGAAGACCCGTCACCACATCGCGACCTGTACAGGGATAGTCCTCGGGAGCCTCTTCCAGCTCGCTGACAGCGCTGCCGACGGCGATTTTCACCACCTCGGCGGTACGTTCGCCGATGATGAGGTTGTGGTTTTTCTTCATATAGTCGATGATGTTCTCGTTGAACTCGTCACCGGCCACACGAATGGAGTTGTTGCAGACGATGCCGCCTAACGAGATGACAGCGATTTCGGCGGTGCCGCCTCCGATGTCGACAATCATGTTGCCGTCAGGCTCCATCACGTCGATGCCGATACCGATGGCAGCGGCCATAGGCTCGTGAATCATCTTGATTTCTTTGGCGCCGGCCTGCTCAGCCGATTCTTGGACGGCACGTTGCTCCACATTGGTGATACCACTGGGTATGCAAATGACCATGCGGAGGGCAGGGGGCATGAACGAGCGGGTGACGTTGGTCATCTTGATAAACTCGCGGATAAGGTGTTGAGCCATCTCAAAGTCGGCAATCACACCGCCACGCAACGGGCGGATGGTGGCGATGTTGTTGTTCTGCTTGCCATACATCTGTTGTGCTCGTTTGCCTACAGCGATGATTTTGCCTGTTTGTTTGTCGACAGCCACAATCGAAGGCTCGTCGATGACCACTTGGTCGTTGTATATGACGATGGAGTTGGCGGTGCCCAAGTCCATGGCGACTTCTTTGTTGAATAACGATAGTAGACCCATGATTACTTACTCTTTAACTGTGTTCTCTTTTTTTATCGCCCTTTAATACGTAGAAAAGGTTGTTTTGTTCCGCAGAAGGGATTATTTTTTAATGTTTGAAATGACGTTTTCCGGTGATGGCCATGCCCATGTGGTTCTTCTCGCAGTAGTCGATGGAGTCCTGGTCGTGGATGCTGCCGCCCGGGTGTGCCACGGCCACGATGCCTGCCTCGTGGGCAATCTCCACGCAGTCGGGGAAGGGGAAGAAGGCGTCGCTGGCCATCACAGCGCCGTTGAGGTCGAAGCCGAAACTCTTGGCTTTGGCGATGGCTTGGCGTAGTGCGTCGACACGCGAGGTTTGGCCCGTGCCGCTGGCCAGCAGCTGGCGGCCTTTGGCCAGCACGATGGCGTTACTCTTGGTGTGTTTCACCAGGATGGTGGCAAACACCAGGTCGTCGGCCTGTTCATCGCTGATGGGGGTGGAGGTCACGCTCTTCTTCATTTCGTCGGCAGTGGGTACCACTGTGTCGCGTTCCTGAACCAACACACCGTTGAGGGCGCTGCGGAACATCTGCGGCTGCATCTGGAAGTTGTTGCGACGAAGGATGATGCGGTTCTTCTTTCCTTTCAGCACGGTCAATGCGTCGTCGGTGTAGTCGGGGGCGATGCACACCTCGAAGAAAATCTTGTGCATCTCGTCGGCCACCTCTTTGGTGACGGTTCGGTTGGTGATGAGGATGCCGCCAAAGGCCGAGACGGGGTCGCCGGCCAAAGCGTCGGTCCATGCCTGAAGCAGGCTGTCGCGAGAGGCGATGCCGCAGGCGTTGTTGTGTTTCAGTATGGCGAAGGTGGTGTCGCTGAAGTCGTCTATCAGACAGCAGGCGGCGTCGATGTCGCCCAAGTTGTTGTAGGAAATCTCTTTGCCATTCAGTTGGGTGAAAGCACCCTCAAGGTCGCCGGCAAAGAAACCCTTTTGGTGGGGGTTCTCGCCGTAG
Organism: uncultured Bacteroidales bacterium; assembly: GCA_905236405.1. Taxonomy (GTDB): domain Bacteria; phylum Bacteroidota; class Bacteroidia; order Bacteroidales; family P3; genus Colimorpha. The sequence continues at coordinate 1,797 of CAJOQB010000078.1, read as the reverse complement.
CGGAGCGACACAGCGTTGTTGCAGCTGTATTTGAACGACGGGATTTGTTCCTCGCGGTTGAAGTAGTTGAAGATGGCGGTGTCGTAGTGGCTGCTGACGGCAAAAGCGTAGGCGGCGAAACGATGGCGTTGTTCCAGCGTGAGGGCACCTTCTTGTTCGTTGTACAGTTGCAGGAATTCGGCATAGCGGTCCACCGAGGGGACAATCACCACGTCTTTGTAGTTCTTGGCGGCGGCACGTATCAGCGAGATGCCTCCGATGTCGATTTTCTCGATGATGTCTTGGTTGGCGGCACCCGAGGCCACGGTCTGCTCGAAGGGGTAGAGGTCCACGATAACCAAGTCAATCTCGGGGATTTCGAACTCGTTCAGTTGCTCACCGTCGCTGAACATGTCGCGACGGCTCAGAATGCCGCCGAACACCTTGGGGTGCAGCGTCTTCACGCGGCCACCCAGTATCGAGGGGTAGCCTGTCAGCGATTCGACGGTGACGGCGTTGATGCCGAGGTCGGTGATGAACTTGTAGGTTCCGCCGGTGGAATAGATGGTGACGCCATGGGCGTCAAGAGCTTTTACGATGTCCTCCAATCCGTCCTTGTAGTACACGGAGATGAGGGCTGATTTTATCTGTTTGGATTCCATTTTATAAGTTTATCTATAATAAAAAGCATCGCAAATAATTGACAATATGCCGCTTGTGCGGCATATTGTCTTATGTTTGCCAATTGCAAATGTACAAACTTTTTCCGATTGTGCAAAACCTTTTTGCAACAATTTGCAGCCTGCTTATCTCACCACACGGGTGAAGACGGGTGTCTGGCCGTTGATGACGGTGACATAGACCGTCATCTCGCCAGCGGGGGGCATGTCGGGCTTGTCCTCACGGGGAAGGTCGACGGCGGTGAAGCGGTATTCTGTGCCGTCGGGCAAAGCTCGAGTGGCGACGGTCTCGGCCTGTGCATGGAGCATCGGGTAGCCATCGACAGCGGCATCGAAGATGGCGGCTTCGTCAACGGTGACCTCATGTTGCCCGGAGAAATCGTCGAGAGCGGTGTACTCTCCTTCAAGGAATCCGTTTGCTTTCAGGAACTGGTCTATCTCGGCGGGCATGGCCTCCATACGGGCGGCACGAACACCATAGCCAGGGAGAATCTCGGCGTTGGGCTGCTTCTCGGCAAGCTCTTTCACGCTCGACTCGAGGCCGCCGCTGCCGAAGGTGCAGAAGGGGACCACCTTCTTGCCGGCGAGGTCGACCTCGTTCAGCAGGGTGGCCACAGGCAGAGCATAGGTGCCGTACCATACGGGATAGCCGATGAAGACGACATCGTATTTCGTTAGGTCGGCCTTGATGGGTTGGATGGTGGGAAGGACGCCTGCCTCACGCTCCTGACGGCTCCGTTCGATGGTGGCTTGGAAACTGGTGTCATAGGGGTCTACGGCCACAATCTCTTCGATATCGGCACCCAAGCGGGAGGCAATCTCCTCGGCCACCGCCTTGGTGTTGTCGGTCAGGGAATAATAGAGCACCAGTGTTTTTGGTGTCTGAGGTTCGTTGTTGGAACCGCACGAGGCTGCGGTCATGGCCACGACAGTCATGGCAAGCAAAAGTCTTATTGTCTTCATGGTGATTTTTAAATTCATTAGGGTTTTTAAGGTCTTTAGGGACTTTAGTGTTTGTTTCGTCAATCGCCAAATTCGATGCCGAGACCCTTGGCGGTGTGGACCAGCAGTCCGTTGGGATCCACGAGGTTCTGGGCTTTGACGGCATCGGCCAAAGGCACCGCCACAATGTCGGGGT
>CAJOQB010000077.1 GCA_905236405.1 uncultured Bacteroidales bacterium | reverse complement strand
GCTGACATTTTCGCCCAGCTGCGTCAAGCCATGCAACCCGTCTTCGGCGATCGAGCCGAGGATGTCACCGAGGAGAACATGCAAGCCCGCATCCGTGGCACCATCCTCATGTCCTATGCCAACAAGTTCGGAGCCGTCTGCCTCAACACCACCAACAAGAGCGAAGCCGCCATGGGATACGGCACCCTCTACGGCGATAGCTGCGGCGGCCTCTCCGTCATCGGCGACCTCTACAAGACCGAAGTCTACGAACTCTCCGAGTACATCAACCGCAACGGCGAGCTCATCCCCCGCCACACCATCGACAAAGCCCCCTCTGCCGAGCTGCGACCCAACCAGAAAGACAGCGACTCCCTGCCCGACTATGCCATCCTCGACGAAATCCTCGAGATGCACATCGAAGAGGAGATGTCCTACGACGAGATTGTCGCCGAAGGCAAAGACCCCGACACCGTCCGCGAAGTGCTACGCAAAGTGAAAATCAACGAGTGGAAACGTCTCCAGTTCGCCCCTGTCCTGAAAGTCAGCCCCATGACCTTTGGCATCGACCGTCGCGTGCCCATTTCGTAACCCCTCGTCCTCTTGCCTGCATTCATGGTCGCCACCCCTGAGATTGCCTTAGCCGAGCAATACGTCAACACCACCAACGTTAGTCTTTTCCTTACCGGCAAAGCCGGAACAGGCAAGACCACCTTTCTGCGGCACATCGTCTCTGCTGCACGCAAACGCTGCATCGTTGTCGCACCTACAGGCGTGGCCGCCGTCAATGCAGGTGGTGTCACCATCCACAGTTTTTTCCAGCTCCCTTTCGACCCCTATCTGCCCGATGTCCCCGAGCTGAAGACCGAATACCAAATGCCTGACCGGCACAAGCAGCTTCGCAAAGAGAAACTCCGTATCATTCGCACCCTCGAGTTGTTAATTATCGACGAAATCTCGATGGTGCGTGCCGACCTGCTTGATGCTGTCGACCATACGCTGCAAAAGTATCGTCGCTCCAGTCGTCCCTTTGGTGGGGTGCAGTTGCTGATGATAGGCGACGTCCAACAACTTCCGCCTGTCGTTACCGATGCCGAGCGCCCCTACCTCGAGCGGGTCTATGCTTCCCCTTTCTTTTTCCACAGCAAGGCGTTGCAGCAACTCGAATACATTACCATTGAGCTCACCACCATCTTCCGTCAGCAGCAACAACAGTTTGTCGACCTGCTTAACAACATCCGTGACAACAGGTTTGACAAGGCCACCCTCGACCTGCTCAACCGCCGCTTCATCCCCGATTTCCAACCATCCGACAGCGAACACTACATACGGCTGACCACTCACAACCATCAGGCCGACCGCATCAACGAGAGCAAGCTGGCTGCACTCTCCGCTCAGTCGCACACCTTCACCGCTGACGTCAGTGGCAACTTTCCCGACAGTTCCTTTCCCACCAGTCAGCGACTGGTGCTGAAAAAAGGGGCACAGGTCATGTTTTTGCGTAACGATGTCAACCATCGCTACTACAATGGCAAGATAGGCACCGTCACAGACTTTGGTGAACACAGCATCCTTGTCGAAGACTCCTCGGGCGAAGAGATTGCCGTTGGAGTGGAACGGTGGGAGAACATTCGCTACGACATCAATCCCGACAACAACCAGATCGAGCAGGTGGTCGACGGAACCTTCATCCAATATCCCCTCAAGCTTGCATGGGCTGTCACTATCCACAAGGCACAGGGACTCACCTTCGACCGTGTGATTGTCGACGCACACGCTGCCTTTGCCTACGGGCAGGTCTATGTGGCGCTGAGCCGTTGCCGCACCCTCGAAGGGCTGGTGCTCTCTACCCCTGTCACCGCCAACTGTCGTTTCAGCAACGACGATGTCTTTTCGTTTGTCAGTCGTTTCCCCGACCCACGGATGGTTGCTTCGCAGTTGAACGACTGTCAGACGCGGTATTTCTTTTCGTTGGTCAACGAGCTCTTCGACATGACAGCGTTGCAACGCTCTTTCGAACGGGTCAACCGGCTCTTCTTCTCCCATTTGCGGAGCCTCTATCCACAAAATGCCGCTCAGCTGTCTGAAATCGACCACCAGACCATCCCGCGGCTCATCGAGATTTCCGAACGATTCCATCGACAGTTGCAACAGATTGCCCTCCAATGCCAGAACGACACACAGAACGACTTACTCCTCGAACGTATCCTCAAGGCCGCTGTCTATTTCCGTGACCAGTTGGTGGACATTAGTGCCAAGGCTGTCCCGCTGCTCTCGGTCGAGGTGGGCGACAAGAATGTGGCCAAAGATCTTGACGAGGCCGCCGCCGCCCTTACCGACCAAATGGGAATTCAGTTGGCCACGCTGAGTCGAGTGGCAGAAAAAGGGTTTGCCGTATCCACCTATCAGCAGGCCAAAGTCGATTTCCGGCTCAACAGTGAAGCCTCCAACCAGCGTGGCCGCAAACGTCAGCCAGGCAAGGCCAATCTTGCCGAAGTTTATACCTCCGTGGCCCATCCCCAGTTGGTGCCCATGCTCAGCCTTTGGCGGAAAGACAAGTGTAGGGAACTCGACGTGCTCCCTTTCCAGGTGTTGACACAAAAGGCGCTGCTAGCCATCTGCGACCAGTTGCCTACCTCGATCGAGGCACTGGCACGAGTCAAAGGCATAGGCAAGACCAAAACCAAGCGCTATGGTCAGGAAATCCTTCAGATTGTCGAAAGCTATTGTCGACGTATGGGACTTTCTGTCGATGCCGACATTGTGCCCAGCACCCCCGACGAGTCTGCCCCCAACCCCCGTCTGACAGCCGCCACCCTCTTTGTGTCAGGCACCTCCATCGAAGACATTGCAGCACAAGTTGGCCGTGCCCCTTCCACCGTCGAGAGCTACATATTCCAGGCCGTTGAGCAAGGACTGGTCGACGCGGAACAAGTGCTTGACTACGACGAGATGGATCTCCTCACCGCCTACTTCCTCGACCACGACGAGCCCCTCAAGGAGACGTTCTTCCATTTCAATGGCGACTTCACCTATCTACAACTTCGTGTTGCCCGTCATCTGGCAAAGAGCATGAAATGACAAGCGGTGAAGGCATACTTCGGCAATCACCCCTTTACAGCTGTCGAGGGTGGCAATAGCACACCTACAGTCGTTTCGTGTTTGTCCTTGCGTGGGTGCAAAATGACATTACCAAATTTTATTTCAAAAAAAATGTATTTTTGCAAAATAAAATAAACAGTAAGGAATATGCTGAATAACTGAATAAAATAATGATTTTATGTGATGGAAAGAGAAATAATCGAGACGTATTTTTTTGAAGAAAAAAACACTTTCCGCCCGATGCGGAGAATCAAACAACAGATGACAGAAGAGGAGTGTCTCGCTATACTTCGGTCGGCTCCACGTGGAGTGCTTGCTGTGTTGGGCGATGGGGGATATCCCTATGCGGTACCGCTAGACTTTGTGTACGACGGCGGCATGATTTTTTTTCACTGTGCCAAGGAGGGTCACAAACTTGATGCGATACGGGCGTGCGACAAGGTGTCGTTCTGTGTCCTCAGCGAGGGTGTGAAGGATCCCGATAGCTGGTGGTATCACTTTGAAAGTGTTGTCTGTTTTGGCCGTATGCATGTTGTAGAAGAAACATCGCGCAAGGATACTATCCTGCGGATGCTGGGTTCAAAGTATTTTCCACAGGGTTACGATGTTGAAAAGGATATGACGGACAACGCCGCTAATGCCCTCGTTCTTGAATTGCAAATAGATCACATGAGCGGCAAGAGGGTGAGGGAAAAATAAGTGCAAAAGATGGGTCACTGGTTGGGAACAATCAGTCGCGAAGCAGCTGGGCCGTGTGGTTTTTGGTGTCCACTTTGCCAATGGCATCGACAATAATGCCTTGCTCGTCGATGACGTAGGTGGTGCGAAGTGTGCCCTCAGTCTCTTTTCCGTACATCTTCTTGACGCCCCATGCCTCATAGGCCTTGAGGATGGTGTGGTCGGTGTCGGCAATCAGGTGGAAGGGCAACTGGTGCTTGGCGATGAAACGTTGGTGCGATGCGGCACTGTCGCGGCTCACGCCCAGCACATGATACCCCAGGCTGATGAATCGCTCGTAATTGTCCCTCAAATCACAAGCCTCAGCGGTGCAACCTGGCGTGCTGTCCTTGGGGTAGAAATATAGCACCAGTTTCTTCCCCGCAAAATCGGTCAGCTTTACCGTTTTTCCGTTTTCGTCGATGCCCTCGAAGTAGGGAGCCTTGGTTCCAATGGATAACATAGCAATGATTTATAAAGGGGTTAATAATGATATAACTGATACTCGTCGGTTTAAGGATGAATGTAGTAGACGTTGTCTTCCCCTGCCGACAAAGAACATAAACCTGCATTGTAAAACATTCCTTCGAAACTCAGATCCTCGTCGATGGCAGGCCAATGAATACCACTATAAGACAGTTCGAATTGGGCACGTTGTGCCTGACTGGCATCACGCAACCGCGGCCATAAATTGAACTCGTACGACGCCTGTTTGCCGTCAGTAGTGGAGGCATACACAGCGTGGTCGTCCACCCAAACCTTGTCTATCTGTAACCTTTTCATTTCTGTTTGAAGAATTCATGCCAACGTTCGGTGATAACATCCACATTCTCCTCGATAAGCGATTCTATCAATGACAGTTCATGTTTCTTGAAGCCATGGTTGTACACCATATTCATTGGCTGTACATTATACTTTGCCTCACGACCAGCATTAAAAATGTGCACATGCACAGGCTCATGGTCGTCGGAATAGAACATGAAACGCAATCCAAAGAGAGTGAATATCGTTGGCATATTATGCTTATTTTGTACGTATAACGCGTATTTGCTGATTATATTGTGTCAAGAAAATAAAGCCTTCGAGGTCTCCCCGTTTCGCTGTAATACTCCCCCAAATTTAGACCACTGATATGCGGAAAAAAATTTGTAATTTTGCAATCAGCATGGACGGCCGTGGGCTGCATGCTCGTCGCCCTCCTGCTCCGCATCATCGATGTGAAGCATATCCTTGACGTGCTTCGGGAGCGGTAGCCTATTTACATTTTTTTCTATCTCAATTGATGCAATAACAAAGAGGCCTATCTAATTATCTGTCACTTTTCTATCTCAGTATGCTTTATTCTTTTATTTGTCGAGTTCCATATACTCTTTGCACCGGTTTGCTACGTACTTATAGTATTGCAATTGAGAATAAAGTGTTGATAAGTTGTATTCTCTTGGTAAAAAAAACTGAAATGCCGTATCATAATTCCCGTCATCACTAATCCTTAAAAGAAAAAGATTTGTCTGACGATCTGTCATTCCTTTTCTCAAAGTTGCTATCTCTTCTGGATATATCAGAATGTTCAGATTAATTTGCTCCGTTTTTTTCCCCTCCACATCTATAATCTTTCTCAATGTATAGTCATACAATTCTTTTATTTCTGTAAGTCCATCTTCTACTTTAATTCTATACGGAATCCAATAATCAAGAACATATGGTGTGTAATAAATTCCATGAGAGATTACTGTCATGTGTTGTCTATATAACTTGGCATTTTTTTCAAACCTATTAACAGAATCTAAGCTTACTATTGAACATAAAAGAAACCGTGCTGGAATCTTATATGTAAAGGGGGTTCTGTATATATCTTCATAACGATAATCTTCAACCAATGTGTAGAGTCCGTTCATACAATCACAGAATTTGGCATAATCCTCAGGAATTTTTGCAGGCGTAGTATCTGATAAAATATCAAATGTTATATCGTCAATACTATATTCAATACGATAATAGTCAGTATCTAATGTTTGACAATACGCATATTGAATATTTATAACAGCAATTATCAACAGAATTTTTTTCATAGTTTTTTTAGGTGGGTTCTATTTATTCACTTTTTGGTCATCCAAACATACAGAACCCGTTAATATGCCAGACAACCGTGATTTGACATTTGTTTTGCAACAGACGTTTTCTCGCCTCGGCATAGTGCAAACACTGCGTGATTTGCCCTCTGCTCTCGGCTTATTGAAAACGTTCGGTTTACGAGTGCAAAGTTACAACTATTTTTTCATTTGACAATAAACTTTTTGCCATAATTTTGCGCGGGGGGTAATTGTTTGATATTTTGCTTATTGAGCTACCATTAAATCGGGTTGGTTTTTCTTGGCGTGTGCACAACACACCCCTCTTCCGCGAGGACAACAGCACGCTGACACTCGGTCGCGATGGCAAGTACTATTTCATCTTCGCGATGCCCGCCGTGCTGGTGGACGAATTGCCCGAACAACTGGTGC
>CAJOQB010000076.1 GCA_905236405.1 uncultured Bacteroidales bacterium | reverse complement strand
TTTTTCCCATTTGTTTTTGGCTACTGTCCAAACGTTTTTACCTCTGCCCCAATAACCTTTGGTGCGGTTGAGGATTTTCTTTCTGCGAGCTCTGGAAGCTACAGCATTTACTGATCTTGGCATAATACTTTAATTTTTTTTCGTTTAAGCGACAGTCCTTTGACGGAACTGTTCTTTGGTGCTATAAACAATGGTTAATAACTCCTGTGATTTGTTTTGTTCCTGACCAGAGGCTCCTTCGTCGAAGGTCACCCGTCAACGGGGAATGGAGCGTTTGTCACTGGAACGAATTGTTACTTAAGAAGCATCTTTTTCACGCGCTTCTCATCGTCGCGGCTGACCAAAGCGGTGTGGTCAAGATTGCGCTTTTGAGTGGTCTCCTTCTTGGTGAGGATGTGGCTGTGATAAGCGTGCTTTCTCTTGATTTTGCCAGTACCGGTGAAAGCGAAACGCTTCTTGGCGCTGGCTTTGGTTTTCAATGTAGGCATTACTTTACTGTTTTAATAAGTTAGACGTTATTGTGACAGATACACTTGTTTCTTTACTATTGTTTCTTCGGTGCGATAATCATCTGCATACGTTTGCCTTCGAGTTTGGGCATCTGTTCAGGTTTGCCATATTCGAACAGCGCTTCGGCAAATTTCAGCAGCTGGGTCTCGCCCTGCTCTTTGTAGAGGATGGAACGTCCACGGAAGAAGACCTCCACCTTCACTTTGTTGCCCTCCTTCAAGAAACGGATGGCATGATTCAGTTTGAACTCAAAGTCATGATCGTCGGTTTGGGGACTCAGTCGAATCTCTTTGATGACAATCTTGGTGGCGTTGGCTTTCTGCTCCTTCTGGCGTTTCTTCTGCTCATAGAGATATTTCTGATACTCTATAATCTTGCACACAGGAGGATTGGCATTGGGGCTGATCTCGACCAAATCCAACCCTTGGTCGTAAGCCATCGTGAGGGCTTCACGCAAGGAATAGATGTTGTTGTCGGCATTGTCGCCCACCACGCGCACCATCGGTGCTGTTATCTTATCGTTGATACGATGTTCCGGCTCCTTCTTGACGGGGCCACGTCCACGCCCTCTGGGTTGGGGCAAAGGTTTAATGTTAGCGATAACTTTTTTCTCCTATATAAATTTATACTCAACAAGCACTCTTTCGTCCAACTGTCAGTTGGCTAATACGGCTTGTCATTAATTCATTTGTGTCGTTCTTTGAGTTCTAATCAGAGTTAATTTTTTAGAGTACGTTTTCTATCTCGGTGTTGACGCGGTCAACAAACTGTTCGGGAGTCATCGAGCCAAGATCGCCTTCGCCTTGACGACGGATAGAGAGTGTGCCTTCGCCAATCTCTTTCTCACCCATGATAATCATGTAGGGTATACGTTTCAACTCGGCGTCACGGATCTTGCGGCCAATCTTCTCGCTACGCTCGTCGATGACACCACGCAATCCCATCTGCTCCAGCTTGGAGTGCATCTCTTTTGCCTGGTCGATGTATTTCTCGCTGACAGGAAGAATGATGAACTGGTCGGGAGTGAGCCACAAGGGGAACTTGCCACCCGTGTGTTCAATCAGCACAGCCACAAAACGCTCCATCGAACCGAAGGGAGCGCGGTGAATCATCACCGGACGTTCTTTCTGATTGTCTTTGTTGATGTATTCCAGTTGGAAACGCTCGGGCAGGTTGTAGTCGACCTGAATGGTACCCAACTGCCAACGACGTCCAATGGCGTCCTTCACCATGAAGTCGAGTTTGGGTCCATAGAAGGCGGCTTCACCGTATTCCACTTTGGCAGGCAGGTTCTTTTCCTCACAAGCCTCTATGATGGCACGTTCGGCCTTCTCCCACACCTCGTCGCTACCGACATACTTGGTCTTGTTTTCGGGGTCACGGAGCGAAATCTGTGCTTCGAAGTTCTCGAAGCTCAACGCCTTGAAGATGGTTTGGATGATATCCATCACCTTGATGAACTCCTCTTTCACCTGGTCGGGACGACAGAAGATGTGGGCGTCGTCCTGCGTAAACGAGCGAACGCGGGTCAACCCGTGCAACTCACCGCTCTGCTCGTAGCGATAGACCGTACCGAACTCAGCATAACGCAGCGGCAAATCTTTGTACGAGTGAGGCTCGTTCTTGTAAATCATACAGTGGTGAGGACAGTTCATCGGCTTCAGCAGATAGACCTCGCCCTCTTCGGGTGTGGTGATGGGTTGGAAACTGTCGGCACCGTAGTGATCCCAGTGTCCCGAAGTCTCATACAACTGTTTGGAACCGATATGAGGAGTGATTACCTGCTGGTAACCATATTGTTTCTGAATCTTGGTCAGATAGTTCTGCAGACGCAGACGCAGGTCGGTACCCTTCGGCAACCAGATGGGGAGACCTTTGCCCACCGTCTCGCTGAACATGTAGAGACCCAACTCCTTGCCTATCTTGCGGTGGTCGCGTTTCTTGGCTTCCTCAAGCAGCACCAGGTATTCGTCGAGTTCGCTCTTCTTGGGGAATGACACAGCATAGACGCGGGTCAACTGTTTGCGATGCTCGTCACCACGCCAGTAAGCCCCAGCCAGGTTTATCAGTTTGACAGCCTTGATGGGGCTGAAGTCGACCAAGTGAGGTCCACGACAGAGGTCGGTGAACTTGCCGCTCTCGTAGAAAGAGATGGTGCCGTCTTCCAGAGCGCTGATGAGTTCCAACTTGTATTCGTCGCCCTTCTGGGTGAAGAAATCGAGGGCTTCAGCTTTGGTCACCTCGCGACGGGTGATGGGCGTCTTGGCCTTCACCAACTCCTGCATCTTCTTCTCAATCTTGGGGAAATCCTCCGACGACACCTGATAGTCCATGAAGTCGATGTCGTAATAGAAACCCGTTTCGATAGAGGGTCCGATACCAAACTTCACACCTGGATAAAGCTCTTCGATGGCAGCAGCCAAAAGGTGGGCGCTGGTGTGCCAGAATGTATGTTTGCCGTCTTCGTCGTTCCAAGTCAACAACTGAACGGTGGCATCCTCGTTGATAGGACGATACAACTCCGTCACTTTTCCATTCACCTTAGCAGCCAGCACATTGCGTGCAAGTCCTTCGCTAATGCTTTTTGCAACATCCAAAGACGTCACACCAGATTCATATTGACGTACAGAACCGTCGGGCAAGGTAATATTAATCATAGTTTGCACTATATATTTCTTTTATTCTATTCTATATATTCTTTTAGCACACAACACAATACGTCAACAACCGACATATCAGGTTGCATCATTTTGAACGTGCAAAGATACAAATATTTTAATAATTACCTATTTCTCTTCTCTTTTTATTCAATTCCTCATCAGATTACACAGGGTGACGGGACTTGATGGCTACTTGTTCAATAGCGGAATACGGTAGGTGACGCTGAGGTTGGTGCTGAACGGGTATGTTGTGGGCCAGCCGGGACCCAACATCAAGCTGTAGCAGGCCCCTATCTCCATCTTCCATCGGGGACCGCCCACGCCCAGCTGCACCATAAGCTGCAACTCGAACATCTTGGTGCTGTAGTCACCCTCGCCTGTCATCACTACCGATGACGAAGTTCCATCATACACTCTTTCATAGTCATATCGGTGGTAGTTCATCAACACGCCACCGGCACGCAAGCCTGCACCAGCCGTGAACTCGATTCGGTTGCTCCATGCCGGTTTGTACGACGGGAATCCAATGTCGCCTTGGACGAATACCGTCTGAGCGTTCCCCTGCAGTCGGTGGTCAGAATACCCTTCGACGTCAATCATCGCATCATTGACATAAGAACATTTCTGATAGGCGTAGCCACCGTACACTTCGAATGTGGCATGCTCAGACAAGGGATTGTACCAACCCACCATGACCTGGTGACGGGGATCCATAATGTTACGGGAAGACAACTGTACGGCCAAGTGGTCGGTAACGGCATAGGAGCACGATGCCTGATAGAAGATGTTGCTGGCAATTCTTCGTTGATCAACAACCGCCGCGCCACTTACAGCGATTTGCGGGATGCCCACCTCGGCCACCAATTCTCCTTGCTGTGTGTGAAGCGGCATGCGACCCATCTGCGGGAAATAATAACTGGAACAACCTGTTGACAGCAAGGCTCCCAACATCACCATCGCTGTCGTTGTCAAAGTAAACAATCTCTTTTTCATGCTTGTATTGTTTATTTAGTGTTTTACTTCATTCCGACCCTCCAACGGAACAATTAATAAAAAAGGCATGAGGTTATGTGCTCTTGTCCGTCTTGATAGAGGTATCGCCAAACACCTTTGAGGAAACGGGGTCATGTGGAACATATCTCACGCCTGACGATATGCTTCAATATAGCATACACAACCAGACGAAAGCAGTTATGCTCAATCCCTCCTCATGAAACTTGGCGAATTTCTATCAAAGGACCATATTGCAATGCTTTTCTTTCGGCTTACATTTCTCGTCGTAAGCAAATGCAAAAGTACACAGTTTTTTTGAATGCACAATTTTTTTCATCTTCCCGCTACCCTTTTTAACATTTGCGGCTCCATCGACAGGCATAGGTGCCTGCGTCGTTTCACACAGGCGGCTGCAAGGGTTCACGCAGCTATGCTGCGACCCCCCACGCAGCATAGCTGCGAGGTGCCAAACAGGCGGCTGCGTGACCCCAAACACACGCCTGCGTGAACTCCTACTTATAGCACTGATTATCAATAGTGGTTTTTCCTGTTTATGGACACATGCTGCTGTAATCGCACCCAAAAAAGCAAGCAGGAAGAGTTTATGACCCTTCCTGCTCCAAATGTTAATTTTAATAAACGCCGTTGCGATTATATGATTAAATCTTTCAACTGCACCTTCGGCACATAGTGAATGCCGTCTTGACGATAATAGGCATGTGTCTCTTTGACGGGACGAGTGTCGGAAGAATCGATGGGCACCAACGTTATGTTCTCTATTCCTTTTCCGATGGCCAATACCGCCACAGGGGCGTAAGGCAAATAGAGGGCTTCCTGCAATTGTTGACGGTTGTAGTTGCCGATAATCAATCCGTTGAGACCCATCTCAACCGCTTTCAGACACATGCTCTGCAGCGAGATACCCAAATCGATATCGACACCACGAAACTCCGGTATCGTTGTGCAACAGATGACGAAAGCTTCCGGTTCCGTTCCTGCCAACGGCAGATGCAACTCTGGGAGAGCGGCACCCATCTTGACCAAGCTCAGCACCTTGTCAGCCTCTTCGCCTTTGGTCACCAGTTTGAATCGCAATGCCTGTTGATTGCACCACGAGGGTATCTTGGTGTTGACGCTGACAATCCGCTCAAGCATCTCGCGTGTCACCACAAAGTCCTTCAGGTACCCCCGATGGCTACGGTTCTTCAACAACAGTTCGTCGAGCGTATGCCCTACCCTCTTCAACTTAGTCTTCTGACCGAAGACTTCGTCGTATCGTTTCTCTAAATAGTTGTCTGCCATTATCCAGTCCTATCATTTCTCATCCACAGGACGCACATCAAGCATCAGCTCATCGAGCTGTTCCTGTGAAATAGGCGAAGGCGATCCGCTCATCACATCGCGTCCCGAGTTGTTCTTGGGGAAGGCAATGAAGTCGCGGATGCTGTCGGCACCACCGAAGAGGGAACAAAGCCGGTCGAAGCCAAAGGCCAATCCTGCGTGAGGAGGAGCGCCATAGGTAAAGGCATCCATCAGGAATCCGAACTGCTCGGCAGCCTTCTCGTCGGTGAAGCCCAAGGTGTGGAACATCTTGTTCTGCAATGTGCGGTCGTGAATACGAATGGAACCGCCACCTACTTCGACACCATTCATGACAATATCGTAGGCATTGGCGCGGATATCGCCCCAACGGTTGGGGTCGTCGAGCAACGCCTCATCTTCGGGCTTGGGAGCAGTGAAGGGGTGATGCATGGCATAATAACGCTGTGTCTCCTCATCCCATTCGAGCAACGGGAAGTCGACCACCCAGAGAGGTGCATACTCGTTGGGATTGCGAAGTCCTAACTGATTGCCCATCTCCAATCGGAGCTCGTTGAGCTGCTTACGGGTCTTCATGGCAGGACCACAGAGTATCAGCATCAGGTCACCAGGCTTGGCACCGAACTTCTCTGCCACCAATTTCAAAGCCTCTTGTGTGTAGAACTTGTCGACGGACGACTTGAAACTGCCGTCGGCATTGTATTTCACATACACCATACCACCTGCACCCACTTGGGGACGTTTCACGAATTCGGTGAGGGCATCCAACTGTTTGCGGGTATATTCGGCACAACCCTCGGCACAGATACCCACCACAAGCTCTGCATTGTCGAAAAGACCGAAACCTTGACCTTTGACCACATCGTTCAGTTCCACAAACTGCATACCGAAACGGATGTCGGGCTTGTCGCTACCATACAGCCGCATGGCGTCGTGCCACGTGATGCGGGGGAAGTCGCCAAACTCGAGACCTTTCTCCTCTTTGAAGAGATGTTTGGCCAACCCTTCGAAGGTCTGCAGCACATCTTCCTGTTCGACGAACGACATCTCGCAGTCGATCTGTGTGAACTCGGGTTGACGGTCGGCACGCAAATCCTCGTCACGGAAACAACGGACAATCTGGAAATAGCGATCCATTCCTGCCACCATCAGCAACTGTTTGTACTGCTGCGGACTCTGGGGAAGTGCATAGAACTCGCCTGGATTCATTCGCGAAGGGACAACGAAGTCTCGGGCTCCTTCGGGAGTGGACTTAATCAGGAAGGGGGTCTCAATTTCCAAAAAGTCGAGGCCGCTCAGATAGTTGCGGACAAGCATAGCCATACGGTGACGCAGTTCCAAGTTCTTGCGTACCGGATTGCGTCGAATATCGAGATAGCGATACTTCATACGGATGTCGTCGCCACCATCGCTCTGATCTTCGATGGTGAACGGGGGGGTCTTGGCCGCATTCAACACACGGAGCTCTTCCACAATGATTTCAATATCGCCAGTCGGTATTTTGGCATTTTTGCTGGCACGCTCGGTTACAGTGCCTGTGGCTTGCACTACATACTCACGACCCAGTTTGCGAGCCTGTTCACACAACTCTGCATTGACCTCCATATTGAAAGCCAACTGAGTGATACCATAACGGTCACGAAGATCCACAAAGGTCATGCCGCCCAAGTCGCGACTGCGTTGCACCCAACCTGCAAGGGTCACTTTCTGACCCACATTCGACAAGTTTAATTCACCACAAGTATTTGTTCTATACATTTTCCAAATATAGTATTTATTGTATTATCAATTCTTTTCTACAGTTCCGTCTGACGCCAACGCTCATAGCTACGTTCAATCAAGTTGTTGACCACACCGGCATCCTCCATCATGATGAAGTGGCCTGTGTTGTCGAACTCCACATAGGTAAAGTCGTTGTAAAGATGGTCCATGATTCTTTTGTTGTCGTCAGGAATCTGCGATGCACGAGTACATATAATCAGCGAGGGAATATTGATTTTCTCACCCGTCCAATTACTTGGGTCAACAAGATTAGACATAGTGCTGGAGGCCACATACTCCGGTGTCTCAGGCATGGTCGACATAGCATAATCCACAATCTCCTGTGGAGTGAACGGGCCTTGAAGCGATTCGGCAAACTCGGTGATATATTCCTTACATCCCTCGCCTTTGAACCCGTCAACAAACGAACGGATATTGGTTTGGTATTTCAACAACGCCGTGGGATTGGTGGGGTAGAAACAATAGACGCCGTCGATATCACACAAAGCCACCGACTGGGCAGGATAGTCAAAGACAAACTGTCGACACACGGTTGTACCCAAACTATGACCCACAAGAACCACTTTCTTCACCTGAAGCGTATCGACCACAGCCTTTAAGGCATCAGCAAAATACTGCAACGTATACTCCGTCTCGGGTTTGTCACTCTCACCAAAGCCAGGCAAGTCGACAAAAATCATGCGTATCGGATCGTGCTTGAATCCTTCGTATTGTTTCTCCCACACATTCATGTCACAGCCAAATCCATGAACGAACAGCAGCACGATATCTCCTTCGCCCACTGTCTTATAATGGACTTTGGTTCCATCTTCCAATGTCGCATAACGTGATGGCAAATCATTTATCGTAGCGTTACGGTCACATGCGGACAGACCCACAATGAGCAGAAGGAAAAAAAGATAGTATATCTTCTTCATATGGACAGTTTTATTTTTTAATATAAATTTAACCAATAACGACCCCGCCACAATAATATTGCCTGCCCAAGAAAATATATTTGCTCGCCAAACAGACACTGATTTTGGTGAGTATGCACTTCCCTTTTTATCAAAAACGACATCACATCATCACCCATCACAAGTGAAACGAAATTCATTTTTCACATGAAAGCCAACGATATATAATCCATATCAGAAATTATTTTCCAACAATTGAAATATTATCCCTACTTTTGTATCCCGTATTTTGTGGAATTAATAGAACAGGTCATGAAACACGGATTTGACAACGACAAGTATCTGAAAATACAGTCCGAACACATCAAGGAACGCATCAGCAAGTTCGGCAATAAGCTCTATCTTGAATTTGGTGGTAAACTCTTCGACGATTACCACGCCAGCCGCGTACTGCCTGGCTTTGAGCCCGACAGCAAGCTGAAAATGCTTATGCAACTGAAAGACGATGCGGAAATCGTCATTGTTATCAGTGCCGTCGACATCGAGAAAAACAAAGTCCGCGGCGACCTCGGCATCACCTATGATGTCGACGTGCTGCGTTTGCGGGACGCTTTCCTCAGTCGTGGATTCCTTGTCAACTCCGTCGTCATCACACACTACAACGGCCAAGCAAGCGCTATGGCCTATCGCGAACGACTCGAGCGACTGGGCATCAATGTCTACTACCACTATCTTATCGAGGGGTACCCCACCAATGTCGAACTCATCGACTCGGAAGACGGTTTCGGTAAAAACGACTACGTCAAGACCACTCGCCCGTTGGTGGTCATCACCGCCCCTGGCCCCGGCAGCGGCAAGATGGCCGTCTGTCTTAGCCAGCTATACCAAGAGAACCGTCTCGGCATCAAGGCCGGATACGCCAAGTTCGAGACCTTCCCCATCTGGAGCATCCCGTTGAAACACCCCGTCAACATCGCCTATGAGGCAGCCACCGCCGACCTCAATGATGTCAACATGATTGACCCGTTCCACCTCGAAGCCTATGGCAAGACCGCTGTCAACTACAACCGCGACATCGAGATTTTCCCTGTTCTCAACGCCCTGTTCGAAGGCATCTACGGCGATAACCCCTACAAGTCGCCCACCGATATGGGTGTCAACATGGCTGGTTTCTGCATCTGTGACGACGAGGTCTGCTGTCAGGCATCGAAGGACGAGATTATCCGCCGCTACTATACCGCCTTGTGTGACTATGCCAACGGCAAGTCATCAACTACCGAGGTCAACAAGATAGCCCTGCTGATGAAGCAAGCCAAGATTTCGACTGACGACCGCCGCACCACCATTGCCGCCAAGGAACGTCGCGACAAAGAAGGTGTTCCTGCAGCTGCTATTGAACTGGCCGACGGCACCATCATCACCGCCCATAGCGGAGAGCTGCTGGGTCCGTGTGCCGCACTTCTGCTCAACGCCATGAAGCACTTGGCTGGCATCAACCACAGCGTGAAACTCATTTCGCAAAAGATGATAGAGCCCATCCAGCACACCAAAGTCTCCATGCTCCACGGAAGCAACCCCCGCCTGCACACCGACGAGGTGCTGGTGACCCTCTCTATCCTCAGCCTGCTCGACGACAACTGCCGCCGTGCACTCGACTGCTTGCCGATGCTCGACGGCTGCCAAGCTCACACCACCGTGATGACCAGCGAGGTGGATCGCAAGATATTCAAGAAACTGGGTATCGGACTTACCAGCGAACCCGTCCGCAAAGACTAACTTATCAGAAAACAACAAATTGATAATAATCTTATTTAATTCACCTTATTAATCACTTAAATTATTTACACAATGAAAAGAACATTTAAAACCATCGTGGCAGTATTTGTTGCTGCTCTGACCCTCAGCCTCACTGGCTGCCAGAAAGATCCCGAAGACCTCATCCTTGGCACTTGGCTGGAAAACGAAGTTACCATGACCTACACTCAAGGTGGTCAAAGCATGACTATGCCCGGTCTCGAACAGGGTGAAACAGTCGAAATGACCTTCAACGAGGACGGCACCTACAAGAGCGTGTATCACTCCAACGATGGCGATGCCGAAGACAACGGCACCTGGAGCATCAAAGACAACAAACTGACCACCGTGAGCGAAGGCGAAGCAATCACCTTCAACATCGACCTTCTCGACAAAAAGAACTGCAATCTTTCCTACACAGAATCCGATGAGGACGAAGATGGTCCTTACACTCTCAGCATCGTGATTAAGATGACGAAAAAATAATCAAACTCCCATCCATTCGGATAAGGAAAAGCCCCTCGAACTTACATAAGTCGAGGGGCTTGTTTTATTCATATATGTCTGGAATGCTGCACCTGACAAAAACAAAAAAGGGAGTCCCAAACGGAACTCCCCTTGATAAGATTGGCAGCGACCTACTTTTCCACAAACAAGTGCAGTATCATCGGCGAGG
>CAJOQB010000075.1 GCA_905236405.1 uncultured Bacteroidales bacterium | reverse complement strand
CGACAAAACTCCATTGGTCGTCTTCCTCGTCCACCCAAAGCACACGATATTGTTGGGGTTGTCCTTTGGCCATGAACTATAGGTGTTTGAACGAGATGGGAGCCTCTTCGACATCAGGTAGCGGAGCAGGCTCGTTTTCCTCTGTCGCTTCGTTCTCGTTGGCTTTTGGAGTGCCTTCGGGGTCGATACGGTCTAACCGTTTCTGCAAACGAGCCATATTCATACGGAGCTCAGCAATATCATCGTCGTCCTTGCGGACATAGGTACGATGCATCATATTGCTCTCCTTCACCACCTCGACAATACGCTTGCGTGAAGTCAGACGGAGAAGTGCCACCGCTTCGATGGCAGCAATCAACGCCAAAAGCACGATAGCCCAGTCGTAGTTGTGTGCCACCGAGCGTTGCATATTGATTTCCTCGGCTTCTGCCATTGCCGAATCGATGGCCGTGGGCTCGTCATTTTTGACAGGTTCCGCAGAGGCTTCGTATTCGGTGTTTAACTGATTGGACAGTTCTGTCTTGGCATCAGCCAGATATTTCTGCATGGTGGTAGAAAAGACCGAGATGTCAAGCAACTGTTCAAGGGTCTGCTTGTCGGCAGCAAGCGTCTTTCTGTTAGCAATGGGCTGCACGAGCTTGGTGGCAGTGGCACTCCAGCCATATTCCACCAAAAGGGATTGGAGTTGGTCGGAGTTCATGTATACACCTTTCTTGTCGACCAACTTGGGAGCGGCTTGCTCCATAAAGGTACGTGCTGTGGAGTCATATCCTGGCTTCGAAAGCATGCTGTTGATATAGCCTTTGGTGTATTCGCAGCATACACGATCCACCAATTTCGACCAGTCGTTGCTCAACCGTTGCGAGTCAATCTCGTTGGCCATGACGATGCTGCCTGCAAGCAGCACACAAAACAATGCCACTATCTTTTTCATTTCTTTGTCTGTTAGTTTGTTTTAGAAACCGAGTTTTTTCATCATATCGGGTTTGATTTCTTGGTCAAAAATAGCACGGTACTCATCAAAAGTGTAACGAATGTTATCCCCATTGGCGAAGAACCATAACACCATTTGAAAATCGTACGCACTCTGGTAGCCTTGCAGAATCTGTATCAAACCACGATCCTTGTTGAAAAGGGCAAACGAAGGATAGCCTATTTGTTTGCCCAAGATGGCTTGCGTGAACGGGTGGGTGGGTTTACGACCGTTCACAACCTTACCGTTGTTGGCATACTTGGTACCGTTCCAAGTGAACGACGAGTTGCCTTCGGCATCGAAACTGACAGGAATGTAGTACTGGTTGAGAATGGCGCTGACCACAGGGTCTTGGAATGTTTCTCTGTCCATTTTCTTGCACCATCCGCACCAGGAGGTGGAGAAGTCGACAAAGAACAGTTTGTTGTTGTTTTTCACTTCAATCTGTGATGCCTCTTCGATATTGTTCCATTTGACTTGTGCCGATGCACCACAGCCCATCAGGACAGCCACCAAGAGGAGGATTAATGTCTTTTTCATTTTCTATACTGTATTATTGTTTTCTTTTTATCGATTTAATAACGTCGGTTGCTTATGTATCGTTTATGATGCTTTCTGATTATAGTTTTTTAACAAGTGATAATAGGGATTACCAAGAGTATTGCCAGTCGTTCTCCAATTCGGTCTTGGTGGGGTCGAACACCTCTTCGCGTGCTTGGCGGTCGTGCAGACGGAACAGTTGTCCCAGCCAGTCGTCTTTTTTTGATTTGACACGACCCGGGTTGGCTTTGTCTTCGGCGATGATTTTCTCTATTTCTTTAACATAGTTGCTCACATAGGTCTTCGATGTGGCAGGGTCGTAATGGATGGTAGCTCCAGTGTAGTAGTGGCGGATGATGTCGTCATAAGGGAAACCCAACGACACCATACGGATGGTTCCCTCCTGTGAAAGACCCACACCGTGTCCATACCCATGTCCGCTGAGTACCACATTGTTTGTGTTTGGGTCGACATCGACGCTGAAGAAAGTGCTTTTGAGCTGAAAGTCGCTTCGCACACGGGTAAGTCGTACGCCTAAAATGTCGGCACGTCGTTCCTCTTGTGTAAAATGAAGCAATGTATCACGGATGGCTGGATCATCGGTGTTCAATTTGTGAGTCTTTTTGAAGTATGAAAGCCACTTGTCTTGGCTGATGACTTTTGTCCAGTCGCTTTGTTTCATATGGTAAGAGAAAGTGTCGGGCACAGAGCGAAGATAAGGCAGGGCTGCTCTCCACACGTCTTCCGAATTACAGGTTTGACCGCCACTGTTGGAGTGGAAGGGGGTCTCTATCAGAGCGCCTGCCGAGTCGACGATGGTCTCGCCACTCGATTGGATGGTGCCCAGCATGATGTCGGGACGGATACAACGGTTTTGATAGGCTTGACAATGTACATGGTCACAGAAGTTGTACCCTTCGCTCTTGTGTTTGTCCATGTTGCGGAGCGCCCACGTGCGAGAGATGATGGCCTGAATGCGGAAAATATCGCTCTGGGTTCCATAAATCTCGCTCTGCACCACACCAGCCAGATAGGTCTCGAAATCTACCTCGTTGATGATTTTTAGTGCGGTAGAGTTGATGCAGGTGACGATGAGGTCGCCTTCATAGGTTCGTTGTTTGACGTTGCGAGGATTAAGGCAGAGGATGCAAGCGGTGTCGGTGGCTCGTAGGCTTACCTGTTTGAAGGTGCCATATTCATAGTCGTTGACCGAAACATGCACACCGTTGGCCGTGGCTTGAAGTATGACAGAAAGACCTTCTCCCAAGTTGGCTTCCAATAAGGAATCGGCGGCAAAAAGGTGGTATTCACCCAAGTCGAACGAGACATTCAGCCCCTCGATACGGTTGTTGGAGAACAGACGCACTTTGACTCTGTCGGCCATTGCAGTGGTCGACAGCAAGAGAAGCAGCGATATGAGGAGAATTCTTTTCATTTCTTCGAGATATTCTTTTTAGTTAATGCTGTTTGAGCCACAATCTGTGCTGTCCTTTCAGAAGCACCACGGTTTCCTAAAAGGTCAATCACTTTGTCGTAACCCAGTAGCATCTGCTGACGGTAGTCGTTGTCAATGGTGATGTTGTTAAACTCCGACTCCAGCGTGTCAATAGAGAAGTCGGATTGTATCAGTTCCTTCACTACTGGAGCATCGGATATGATGTTCACCAACGAGATATACTTGATTTTAACCAAGCGTCGAGCAATGGCCACGCTGACGGCATTGGCTTTGTAGCACACCATCTGTGGCACACGGAAGATGGCTGTCTCCAATGTCGCAGTACCCGAACAGACCACTGCCGCAAACGAGTGAGAGAGGATGGGATAGGTTTGGTCGAGCAGCACCTCAACATTGTCGGGATGCAATCCGCATCTGTCCATCACTTGACGGTAGAACGATTCTCCCAACAGCTGCATTCCTGCAATCTGGAACTGGTACTCGGGATGATGTGACGCCAACAGCAGCATGGGTGGCAACATACGTTGCAACTCCTGTTTGCGGCTGCCAGGCAACAAAGCAACAACGGGACGGGTGTCGGATGAGTCGGTATGTGAAGTGTTGGATGCTTCAAGGCGGTAGCGTTCCACCTCGTCAAGCAACGGATGACCCACATATTGGGCTTGCGGCATCGACGCATGGGCAAAGAAATCGCGTTCCGACGGCAGGATATAGCACAGCACATCCAAATCGCGTCGCATCGCTTTCAACCTTCCCTTCTTCCACGCCCACACTTGTGGCGAAATATAGTAGACGTTCTTGAAACCCTGTTGGTGGGTGAACTTGGCAATACCCAGATTGAATCCAGGGTAATCGATGAACACACACACATCGGGGTTATTCTGTAGAATATCCTGTTTGCAGAAGCGGATATTGGCTTCAATGGTACGCAGATGAGCGGTAACCTCGACGAAACCCATATAGGCAAGGTCGCGGATGTGACGCACCGGGGTGCCTCCCACTGCCGCCATCCTGTCGCCTCCCCAGAAACGTATCTCTGCCTGAGGGTCCTGTTTCATCAGGGCCTTCATCAGATTGGCACCGTGGAGGTCGCCAGAAGCTTCGCCTGCTATGATGTAGTATTTCATCGGTTAAGTGTTAGAACGGCTGCGTGACCAATGCTGATCGGGTGGAAATAAGCATATACATATAAGCGACAAAAGTGACAAACAACACCGTTATCAAACTCTTGGTGGTGGTCAGATGCTGTCTGCTCTTGGCATAAAAGCGTAAGATGAGCAATACGGGAAGGAACACCACACCCAACCATTGCAGATGGTCGCTCAGCGGGATGGAGAGGGCAGAGACGATAACCCAAAGCAAAAGGCCCGTCACCATTTCGGCACCCAAACCCACCACGATACCTGTCAACCAGCTGTCTTTATATAAAAACTTCTTCATGAGTCTTTGATTATTTGGTGTTAAGCGACTGCAGTTGTTGGACGGCACTGAAGTCGGTGAAATCGGGTCGGCAAGGAACGATGGAGATATAACCGTTGGCCAAAGCCCATTGGTCGGTATCCTCGCTCATATCCTCGCACACGAACTTTCCTGTCAGCCAGTAATAGTCGCGTCCATAGGGGTCGACACGTTTCTCGAAACTGTCTGTCCAACGAGCTGCCGCCGAACGGCACACCCGCATCCCCTTCAGTTTGGGTATTTTCTCCAAGATAGGGATGTTGACGTTGAGCGATATGTTGTCGGGCAGACCCTTGCTGAGCACATATTCGATAACTTGCTTGATATAGGGCTCGGCAGGACTCCACATGGCATTTTCGTTGTGGCTCAACAACGAGAATCCAATGCTTGGATAGCCACAGGTGGTGGCTTCGAGAGCGGCTCCCATGGTGCCCGAATAGAGGATGTTGATGGAGGCGTTGCTGCCGTGGTTGATGCCCGAGAGTACCAAGTCGGGACGACGCGGACAAAGGTGTTCCACCCCCAACTTGACACAGTCGGCAGGAGTACCGGTCACAGCGTAAACCGTGTAACCATCGTTCGGAATCTGTTCCGCCCGCAACGGGTTGCCCACCGTCAACGAATGCGACTTGGCCGAAGCATTGATATGGGGAGCCACCACCACCACCTCGCCAAACTCGCAGGCAATCCGAGCAAGGTTTCTGATGCCTGGGGCTTGGTACCCGTCGTCGTTCGAAATCAGTATCAGCGGCTTCATGTTGTCGATTATTGATGGATGACGATGGAGCTGTTGGCGTTGCCACGGAAGAAACTGGCTTGCTGTAGAATGTTGTCGAAGACAAAGTACTGAATCAGCACCGTGTCTTTGTCGTCGAGCACAGCATACAAGCGGTTCAAGTCAAACACCTCGTACATATCGGGGTCGGGCATATTGATGGCATCGTCGGGATTGTTGTATTTCAGATAGGTCTTCAGCACATGCTCGTTGCCTTCCGTGTCCTTGATGCGGAGAATGGTGCGGGGCGGTTTGGAGAAAGTGGTGTCGAGCTCGGTCTTAGGAACAGCGGCAGCATATTCGTCGAAGTTCAGGTTGGTGAACGAGGAGAGGAACTGGGCCACACGAGCCGTGTCGAAACCCTCCACTCGTTGATGGTTCTCCAACAGTTCCATATAGAAGCCCTCACCTTCGCGACAGATGGCAAACGACTCCTCTGGCACAGCAGGTATCTCCAGTTCGATGCGTTCAATCTTCGAGATAGGCAAGTCGACGATACGGTGGCTGCGCCACAACAGAGGATTGGTGATAAACTGAGGACCCACAAACCCACGGAAACCAGGAATGTGTATCACCACAGGCCATTTGTCTCCCTCGCGGAGCATCACCGTTCCCAACAAGTCCTGTGTCTCATGGCCGATATAGAAGGTGTTGGTCAGTTTCTCGTGGGGGAACCATTGCCATTTGTGATGGAACCAGTCGATACGGTAAACCATCTGGTAGATCTCCACCTTGGTGCTCTTGCCAGCCAGCAACTTGATTTCGTTCTTGGCGGCAGCTTTGTTGACGCGGTGACGTATACGCATTGTGTTCAGCGTCTCAAGCAGCGAACGTACCAACGGTTGTGAAGCCTCGTATTGTTCGTCTACCAACCAAGTGGTGTCGTTCTCCACACGAGTGAGCAACGTGTGGTTGTCCAGTTTGTCGACCAAATAAATCTTTGTGATGGTCGAAGTGTCTTCGATATGGTAGTCATCGTCGTAGGTAGCTGTCTGGCCATATATGCGGTTCGCCACAATGGCAGCGACGGCCAGCAGCATGATTATGATGACGGTGATGTTTATTCTTTTCTTCTTCATCGATGCGTTGTGCAGTTAATGAGTCTATTTCTTGTTGTTGAGAGAATTCTTCCCTGCTTTCAGGTTTTTGCGACGTATCAACAGATAGATGCCGCCGCCTATTAACACCAACAGGACAGGGCCTCCGATGTTGAGTGCTTGGTAGAAGCCACGATTCTCCTTGACCTTCATCACATTCATCTTGCGCAGCTTGACGTCGCGGGCACGAGTGGCCATCAAGTCCTCGTTGCCGGCCAAGTAGTCGATACAGTTCAAGATAAACTGTTTGTTGGCATACATCGTCTGCGTGTAGTAGTCGTAACCCAACGGATAGTGGCTATTGTCCTTGTAGCTGAAACGGTTCTTTATCATGTCGCCGTCGCTGATGACAATCATGCGGGTCAACTCGCTGCTGTCGCGATAGCCCATCTCGGGCAGTTCGACAAACGAGGGAGCCAGCCGCGACCGCCACATCGAGTGGAAATTGCCCTCCAGCAATACCGCCACCGGCAGGTTCTTGCGGTTGAACAACCTACGGTCGGGTTCCTCCTTGCCTTCGTTGAGGTCGATGATGGTCGGAGCATTCTTGATGCGGCAGTATTCCGAAGTCTGCAGCAGCACGGTTTTGGTGATTTCGTTGTCTATTAAATCGATGCTGCTGACGAAATCGGTCTTGATCAAATCCAAATTGCGGACAATGGGATGTTCCGACACAGGCACCAGTTCAGGAAAGTAGTACCACGGGATGAACTTCAGCTGCGGCTTGTCGCCCACCATGCCCACCGCCATCGGGATGGGACGGCAGCGGATATCCATAATCAAGTCGGCGTTGACGCGGACACCATAGCTGAACAGCATCTCGTCGAGGTTCAGCGGATAGCGGATGGCCACCGCCTGCGACTGTTCGGCCAAACTGTCGAGGTCGGCGTTCAGCGGGTCGATAAGCCAAAGCACCCGACCACCGTACATCACATATTGGTCGATGAGATAGAGCTCTTGGTCGGTAAACTCCTTGGTCGGCTTGGCCACCACCAACACATCGTACTTGTTGAAGAACGACATCGTAGAGTCCTTCGAGTTGCGGTTGCGACCCGTCAAAGCGTTGATGTCGTTGTTCAGCACCACATTCTCCATGCTGTAACTCTCGTAGAGTGACATCTGGATGTCGTAGAGGGCACCCCTTTCTAACTCTCCGTGCCCCAAGAGGAATCCCACACGAGGTTTCTCAGGCATCGAAAGGTTGTGGATAGCGTTGGCCAGCACATACTCCAAGTCTTGCACCGAGTTGTTGAGCGTCTGCTCCTGCGACAAGTATTGCTGCGACTGCATCAGCTGGATGGAGGTCTCGCGACCCTTGTACATCACATCGGCGGCAGGGATGAGCACTTGCTGCATCACGCCGTCCTTGGTTTGCGTCTGCACCGAAGCAGGTTGTATGCCTTTCTGAGCCAATTTCTGGTAGAAGACCATCCGTTCCTGGTCGTTCTCAAAGTCGTTGGGGTTGAAGAACTCGTATTCCACATAACGGTTGTAGCTGCGGAATTGGTTGAGCATCTCGCGCGTCTCGTTCTGCAGCCGTTGATAGTCGGCAGGCAAATCGTTGCCCTCCAGATAGACCCTGAAGAGCACCGTCTCGTCGACATCCTTGAGCATCTGCTTGGTCGACTTCGACAGCGTGTAACGCTTCTCCGCCGTCAGGTCCACTCGCACAAAGAGGTAGCGGCCAATCAACGACACTAACACGATTATGGCTATCGCTGCCGCAAAACTTGACAGGTGGGCACGTTGGATGCTTCTCTTCCCCCATTTCCTCGACTGCAGCACCAATCGCGTGGCTAAAAGGAAGAGGGTTATCACCGACAGGAAGTACAGCACATCGCGGCTGTCTATCACACCGCGGCTGATGCTGCTGTAGTGGGAGGCCATGCCCAAGTTGCGAATCAGCAATCCCACCTTGCCGAGGAAGCCCATGTTGAAGATGGCTTCGAAGCCCAAGTGCATGAAAGCGCACAGCAACGCCGCCACGATGAAGGCCACAATCTGGTTGTTGGTCAGCGACGAGGCGAAGAGCCCTAT
>CAJOQB010000074.1 GCA_905236405.1 uncultured Bacteroidales bacterium | reverse complement strand
TTTATCAGTATGTCCTCGTCCATCGACGCCACGGGGCCTCTCAGGCCCTGCCAAGCGGCGTCCATACGCAGATTTACTATATCCTGAGCCTTCGTGCTGCCGAAAGCCAGCATTGCTATTGCAGTGAAAAGTAATAACTTTCGATTCATAGGCGTATTATTTACAATGTTGCAAAAATACGCATTTTTTATTATGTATCGAATTTATTTTAATAAAAGCAGCGTTGCCTCCTATCTTTTCACCACCACCCGACGGAGGGCGACACCCGAGGGGGTTACCACCCTCAGCAGGTAGAGACCCTGTGGCAAGCCCGAGACATCGACCACGTGTTCCGTCGCCGAGCAGCGGCCCTCGTACATACGACGGCCATCGGACGAATAGAGCGTCAGCGTGGAGGGGCCGTCGCCCATACGGTCACAGCGGATGGTGAGCCTGTCGCGGGTGGGATTGGGGAAGACTAACATCTCCATATCCCGCACGATGTCCTCTATCTCCACAAGAGACGTGAACGAGACACCCACCCAGTTGCCCACCATGTTCGACTGGCAATAGTGACGGGCAAACACATCGTAATCCACACCCGACAGCAGCCCCTCCAACAGCACCGTATTGTCCGATGTGACATAGCGACCCAGCTCCTCGCCTACAGGGAAACCATGATAACCATATTTGACCTCGGTGATGCCCGTCCCTTCTTCGAACGGGTCCCACCCAATGATGGCACTACCCTGCGACAGCGACACTACGTGCAAACCCCGTACCGTGTCGCAGTCCTCCATTTGGAACACAATGGTGTCGCTCCACGGGCTCATCACCAAGGTGTCGACACAAAGGCGTTGCACGGCAGCATAGTATACACGGCCTTGCACCAAGTTGTGTATCACCACCTGTGACGAAGTGGTGTAGCGGTACATGTTATCGATCGTGTTGAAAAGATGTAGACGATAGTAGGCACCCGCCTCATCGCCCGACCATTCGAACGTTGCCGTGCCCGCCGACACACCGACCGTCAACGACGTCGGCGGCAGGCAAGGAGCATCGATGGTGCTGAACGCAGCCTCCGACCAAGGCGACACCTCGTCCTCGTCGCACAGGCTTCGCACACGGTATTGGTACTGGACATCGGGGAGCAGCCCTGTCAACAGCAGGATGGTGTCGTTCACCGACTGCTGATGCCACTGTCCTCCTTCCGTCTCACGCCACCACACCTCGTAGCTTGTCGCCCCTGTAGGGTGCCATCGCAAAGCAGCCACATACGACGAAGCGTCAACCTCCACCAGTTGCGGCGACATGCAGGGGTTGCAGCTGATGAGACGCAGGTGGGGATAAAGCCGTGAACGGATACCCGTCCGATGATAGAGCGTCTCTATCTCGGAATATGAATAGTCGCTACAACGGATTCTTTGATAGGATGGCCTCTGTGTGGCGGCGATGGCATCGGCACTCGTCGTCATATCGTTCTCGTCCAGTGTGAACCGGTACACCGAGAGGACCACATTGCTGTGGCCGTCCCATTCAAAGGGCGTGTCGAACGGGATGTTGCACCATCCCGTATCGATATAGCTGATACCGTGGCATACCAACTGCTGTGAAGGGAGCGACAGACGCACATAGTCGGTGTCGCTGAGGAAGACATCCTTGTCGGTGTGTGCCATATAGACCATTGCATCCGACAACAAGCCACCGCAAATGGTACTGTTTTTCACCTTGAACGCCACCCCGTCGATGGTATGCCCTGTACGGAACCAAGCACTGTCGATGATGATTTGGTCCAGCGAACGAGTCGATCCGCACGTAACGGGATAGTTGGCAATAGAGTAGTTATGCTGACCAATGGTGCTGTAAGCGCCGTTGCAGAACTCGGTGGTTATGGCCACCGAATCGCTCCACACGCCCGCCGTTGCCCCGTCGCACAAAGGTCTGACCTTGAAATAGTATGGAGTGGCAGGATCGAGCGACGTGATGGTGCAGGGGTGTTGGCCGACCGTCATCGTCTGGGCTCTGTACATCGGAGTGCCCACCGTGGCGTAAGCCACCATCCACGAAGAGTTGTGACGGTCGAACCAATCGATAGTGACACTCTCGGCGTCATGTTCCACCACCGTCGGACGGTGTATCCTACCACAGTCAGGTCCCCAGTCGATGACTATCGACGATATCGAGATTCCTCCTTGGGCTGGCACATAGAAAAGCAGATAGTGTCCTGTGGCCTCCGCCAACGACAAGTCGACCGACTCGGTACGATAAACGCCCGACCTCGTCGACACCACCTCGGCCACCAACTGCAGCGAGGATACAATCCCCGTTGTACCATTGTCGCCTATTTGCGTCAGCGTGTCGGCAGCATAGATACGCAACGTGTCGCGGCTGCCCCTGTCGAGCCAAGAGAACGTGACCCTCAGCGAGTCCAACGCCATCCCCATACGAGGCGACCATATGCCAGCCGCCACGTTGCTGTTGAATTCCAACGTCTGGCTCGATGTCTGCACCCTGGGGGAGACACCGTTGGCATGAAGACGCGTCCAACAGGCAGACAACTGGGTGGCATACTCCGAATGAGCGAAATACTGGTTGTACGGCAAATCGGTGATGGTGCCACAAGCCGTCATGAAGAGGAACTGTCGGAACAATGCCGGCTGGGTACCCTCGCCACACAAAGGATATACCGTCACCGTGTATTCCCTGCTGCCCGACAGCCCTGCGAAAGTCACCGCATTGTTGTATACCGTGGTGTCGGCCACCACTTGCCATTCGTCCTCGATGGTCAAGTACCATGCCTGAGCGTCGGCAGCAGGCCACGTCAGACCTATACTGTGTTCCTGCTGGTCGACCAGCGTCATCGTCGACGGAGGCATACAGGCGTTTGTCGTGAGCACCACATCGTCGACAGCCGCGGCAGGCGGGATAGCATCCGCATCGCCGCTTATCTGCCAACAGAACATCAGGCGGTAGAATCCCTCCTCGTCAATGTGGAACGAATCCCGTATCACATTCCAGGCGGTGGTGCGTTGTAGCGTCTGCAGTTCGATACGGTTGCTTTCCCAGTCGTTGGGATTGGTGGGCAGACGTTGCACATACGCCGATAGCCTATGGTTGGTTGCCCCATTGTAACGATAGGCAAACTGCACGTTGTAGCTGCCGGTGTCGAGACGGAAAGTCCTATATCCCAACAGCCTTCCTTCCGGACTGTTGTCGTAGGTGTTGTGCAAGCCACCGTCGTTGCTGACATACATCGACAGGTTGTCGTGGTCACCGTACCACACCGCCGACCCCGTCGTCCATTGGTTTCTGCTGGCAATCTGCGAGAAAGACAACACTCTCGTGCAGCGAGTCACCCATTGGGCGTTCTCAGTGCTGTCGTCAAAGTGGCATATATAAGGCAGCGGCGAGTTCGTCAGGTTTTCGGGCACCGTTATCACCACACTCTTTCCTATCGACACCTCACCGTTCGCACACACGCTGCGAACCCATATCCGGTAGCTTTGGCCATACTGCAGACCCGTTGTCAGATAGGGAGTCTGCACAAAGACATAGCTCGACAAAGGCTCTGTCGGTGTCTCGCTGTAGGGAACCACCGCCATCTCGTACGATTCGCTGCCACCCGTCCAGGTGACTTCGAATGTGTTGGAGTCAACCCACACCGCCTGCAGCGAGTCGACCGACGGACAGATAGGCGACGTGGTCAGCATGACATCGTCGATTTGTAGATAGCGTTCTCTTCCAAAAAACTGTGTAAGGGTTTGCGACAAGTGTGACGGCCAAAAAGAGATGCGGTTCTGTCCAGGTTGCAGCCCGTCTAACAGCAACTCGTATTCCTCCCACCCGTCGGCCTCGTATGGATTGTCCGATAAAGGAAGATACCCATGCAATGAAGTGCACTCCATTTCGATGGTGTCGATGACAGTCCACTGGCTTCCCAAAGGATTCGAGGCCACCACCATGCTCATCCTTTCGCCCTCTGTCACTCTGCCCACTGTCCGTGCTTTGAAACGCAGGTAGACATTGTCCGTCGCAATGTCGATACGCGGCATCGTCAGTTGACCATATGCTACTCCATTTTGCAACTGATAATAGGGTATCGAGACACGATTTTCAAAGTTCCAACTGATGTAACCGGGATTAAAAAGAATCGAATCCCAGCAGACCGGCATCTCCCCTTCCCAGCTGTTGAAATCCTCGTAGAAAGGCAACGAGGTGACATATCCGCACAGCGTATGGCTTTGCAGCGTCAGGCTGTCGCTGAACAAGCTGTCGCCGCATTGGTGTTTCAAGCTCAAGGTGTAGGACATATTGGACGGCATCAGGTTAAAGGTGTAGGTGCTGTCGTTGACCACCGCCGTGTGCGACCATCCATAACCGTATGCCGCCACACGATAGAGGCTGTTGCTGTCGTCCATGTTCCATCGCACCGTGATGCTGTTCGAGTCCATCTGGACGACACGGAAGTTGCTTGGCTCGGGACACAACACTTTTCGCAGCCGAATGTTGTCGATTTTTGGAGGGATTACCGTATATGAACCAAAGGTTGGTTCATGATAATGGAACACTATCCGGTAGTAACCCTGCGTGTCGATGACAAAGGGCAAGTGATGGGGGATCATGTCTGCTTCGTAGTCCCATGAGTTTTCATATTCCATCGTGGGAGGCAGGCTGCCCTCGGCTGTCCCTTTGACAAACTGTGTCGAAGGCATCAAAGAGCGACGTTGGGGCAAATAGCCGTTGCCGTACATGGCCATTTTTAATGTTGGCAGACCAGGTCTCTCACAATAATCGAAATCGAGAGCGTAATACCCAGTGTCGAGCCAAAAGTCGCGATAGGCATAGCTGTTGTCTTGTGTACTACTGACAAGGACCGTGTCGCCTTCCGTAAGCACCTCCAAGCCCCCACGGGACGGTGTCCATCCGTTTACGCTGTTGCGAATCATTGTCCAGCCCTCCGTGCCGTAGTCGAAATTGCATTCATACGGCAGTTCCGTCACGGGTGGAGCGACAGGCATCTTCACCTCTGTCACTGTGGGCGTGTTGCGATGCTCACTGTCGTATACTGTACTGATATAAAAACGGTAGGTGACATCTGGGACGAGGTTGGTCAAGGCGACACGGGGTTCCCACACCGTGTCCACAAAACCCGAGTTCATATTACTGGGGGTCCACTCCGTGCCTGTACCGTACTGCACAATCCAATAGGTGGTAGTACTGTCGTAACAGGTGCCGGCCTCCTCCCAACGCAATGTCACCGACACAGGGTCCAGATATTCGGTACGGACACGCCTCACCGGTGTTGCGGGTCTTGGCTGGAGAGTCCACTGGAAGTAGCGACCGCTGTCGAAAGGGGCATCGTTGTTCATCAATGTTGAAACCTGACTGTTCAAAGGCTGATACACCGAAACCAAATTGAAGCGGTCTATGCTCACTATCGTTTGGCTATGGTAATATCCGTTTTCTTCATACATCGCCGATGTTGGAGGCCACGATGGCGAGGGGTCGAACACCATGGTAACCTGGCTGCTGTCTTCGTGGAATTGCAGTTGATAGCGGTAACGGTTGGCAAAGCTCATCACGGGTGCCAGCGAGAAGGTCACCACCAGCACCCGATGGGGTGCCGTGCCCACCCAGCCATATTCCGCTTTCTTATGCAACATATAGTCAATATTGGTATAGGGGACAAAACAGGGCCATATTCTCTTGTGATCCCCATCGTCTCTCGAGACAGGCCAGTCACCCAGAGAGACCATCAAGGCGTTGGCATTGACTGTAAAATGGGTGTATTCCCACTCTCCCCATCGAAACGGAAACCCCATGGTATCCATTGCGCTCCATGTTATCGTGTCTGCGAGCGACTGACCCATACCCTCACCGATGGCGACCATGTCGGTCGGTTCCAGCCATCGGTTGTCGGTACCGGTGACAAAGGTGTAATCGCTCAACGTCTGTCCCCACACACAGGGCATGGCGAACAGCAGCGACAGCCAAACGAGTATCTTGTGCTTTGCTTCCATATGGCCCTTGTTTTTTTTATTCCACCATCATCCTGCGGCTACATACCGTCTCGTCGCAAGTCACACGCACAAAGTAGAGTCCGCGGGACAAGCCTGAGACATCCAACCGAACCGACAGCGTCTCGGGCGACAGCGTCATGACTATGCGTCCGCTCATGTCGACCACCTCGACCTGCCGCATCACCCTGTCGCATTCCACCAGGCAGTTCTCGCGAGCAGGGTTGGGGTGTAGCGCCAGTCGTATACCTTCCGGCACATCGGCGATGCCCACCATCTGGCAACCGTCCAGTTGGGTCCAAGGGCCGTAGTGTTCCACCGTGTCGAAAGGACAGTAGGCACGGACACGGATGCTGTAGTTCACCCCGTGCTGCAGCACATCGGCCAAGTTGGTGTAGGCGATGTTGCATTCCCTCCGGTGGTCGGCGTCGAAGTCCTCGCCTTCACGAGCCCATTCCACCTGCCAAGGTGCCGTGGTCCCGTTGGTCTGCCACCAGAAATCGCCGTTGCTCGACTCCAACGTCAGGCCGTATACCACG
>CAJOQB010000073.1 GCA_905236405.1 uncultured Bacteroidales bacterium | reverse complement strand
GGTTCTGTCTCTTCCTCACATAGCAGTTCCAGCCACTCCTCCTCCAGCCGTAGCTCCAGCAGCTCGTCGTCGAGCCGTAGTTCCAGCTACTCCTCGCCCAGCCACAGCTCCAGTGCAAGCCCCAGCCGCAGCTCCAGTGCAAGCCCCAGCCGCAGTTCCAGCTACTCCTCACCCAGCCGCAGCAATGTGTCGGCTCCAAGCCGCAGCTCTAATGCAAGCCCCAGCCGCAGCAACGTGTCGGCTCCTAACCGCAGCGCCACCCCCGCTCCGAGCCGCAGCACCAGCACCCCGACCGCCCGTCCGAGTGCTCCCACCCACAACACTCCTACCACCCGTCCAAGTGCCCCGACGACCAGTCCTCGCACCACACCCAGTACCACCAATCCTCGCACCTCGTCGTCACCCGACCGCACCACCACACCCACCCGCACACGGCCTACCGGCGTCACCAACCGTGGCGACAACACCCCCGGCGGTCCTGGCACCCCTGGCGCTCCTGGACGCGGTGACAACCCTGGCGGTCACAGCGGACAGCCTGGTGCCGGACGTCCTCCTGCAGGCGGCTATGCCACTCCCGACCATCCGGGTCGTCCCATGCCTCCCTCCGCACGTCCGATGCATCCTGCCCCCTACTTCCACCACCCGCACCACCACCATCACATCCACATGCACATCTGCTACTGGGATCCCATCCCTTGGCACCCGCTCTACTGGCCTGGCTTCTGGGGCTACTGCAACAGCTACTGGTATGACTACCGTCCCACCAACGTCGTCGTGGTACGCGAATATGTCAACAGCACCTACAATGTCGACATGGTGGCCTATGCCGTAAGCGGCGACCTGGTGTACATCATGGTACGCGACGGCAGCGAGAACCTGGTGCAGGTCTTCGACAAGAGCGACAACCTCTTGGCACAACAACGCGTCAGCCGCAAATACAAAACTATGGAGATTGACCGCGAGAACGGTGGATGCTGGCTCTTCAAGAACAACGACAAAGACCCGCTCCTCTTCATGTACGTCGACGGACAGCTCCTCATCTACGAAGCCGACTAAACCCTATCCTCGAAGGCTTCACCCATTGGAAGATAATTGTTTCACCCTTGGAGGCTCCCCCTCGCCGCAGCGAGGGGGACTTCCTTTATAGATAACGAAAAACAATGAAGACAAAGACTATCCTTCTCCTCCTCCCCGCCCTGCTGCTGCTCACCTCCTGCGGAGTCTATCGCACCCAGATGGTCGACATTCCGCTGATGGGGGAACAAGGCGAGTTGCAACTCTCCGGCTCGGTGTCCTCGCTTCTTCACCACCCTGCCGTCAGCGCCAACGCCACCTATGCCGTCACCGACCATTTGGCCGTACAAGGCTATTTCCTCTCCTCACAGTTAGCCAACACCCACGCCGTCCAAGGCGCCGTGGGCTACTACACCCCCGTGAAGAACAGCCGTGCCATTTTCGAGCTCTACGCCGGTGTCAACGCCAACTGGACCGACTACACGACAATCACCAACTCCGACGAATCCCACTACACCTCCTGGGCCGACAACGGAGACAATGTCGAACTCGAGCGAAACACCGTCGCCCGCAGCCAGAACTACTTCCTTCAAGCCAACTATGGCTGGTGCGTCAGCGACCGCTTCGAGTGGGGCTTTGCCCTCAAAGGAGGACTGCTCCATATCAATCGCGACGAATACACCGACATAATCACCGACAGCTATATCGAAAACGGTCACGAATATGTCTTGGACGTCCGCACACAGGAAAACAAGAACCTCGTCGACAACCGGCGGCTTATCGAGCCGCAACTGTTCTTCCGTTGGGGCAGAAACCATCTGAAATACCACTTCCAGATGGGCCTCTCCTTCATGGACCAAACCCCGACCTACCTCGACATCGACCCCATCAGTCTCGGCTTCGGCGTCTCCTACCGCTTCTAACGGTCAGCGATACCAACCACACATTAAAGGGACGGCAGCGACCGTCCCTTTTCTGTTGTCAGCCCCACAAAGAAAGCATAGAAAAGCAAACCCATCTGCCGCTCGAATATCGACTCGAACAGGCACGAGCAGGCAACAATCATCACCAAACCATACAGCAACATCCTCGCTTGGTGATGCAACCGCCTCCCCTGCACCATCGGAACCACAAACAACGCCAGCAAGAGCAGCAAGCCGACGATGCCCGTGGCCAGCAAAGCGTCGTTGTATTGGTTGTGCGGGTTGAACTCCATTCCCCTTTTGTGCGGGCAAGTCAGCCCGAAATAGTGTTCCATCACATCGAAACGGTCACCCGCCCCGACACCCCACGGCATATTGTCGCCGATGGCCGTCCACGCCGTCTCGGTGATGGCAAACCGCACATCGTCGCGGTTGCCCTCCACCACCTCTCTCACCGTGTCGCCCAACCGGTTGGCCTGCGGCAGCCACACGACACAGACGACGCCTATCGCTATCACCGACGCCAACACCGCCACACCGGCACGATAGTGCCGCTGAATGATGCTGACATCCACCAGCACATAGAGCATTAGCAGGATAAACATCAGCACACCGGCACGCGACTGAATCATCATCAGGTACAGCGTCAGCTCCACCATGGCGTCGACCATCAGCCACCGCCCAATCCTCGACAGATGGAACCGACTGCGTCTCAGCTCCGAGTAAAGGAACACCATCGCCAAGAGGATGTACATCGACAGGTAGCTGTGGTGGAACGTGTCGAACATGCCGCCAAAGAAGAGATAGCTCCTGAATCCCCCCTGCAGGCCCTTGACGATGGCAATGACCAACCTCACCTCGAACCGCACACACAACGCTATCACAAACAGCCACAGCAACCCCCTCATCCGCGACCGGTCGAGATACCCATGGTCTGATAACATGAAATATAAAGGCACCAACACAAACGACAACTTCTTCATAGCCACCGCGATGCCCTCCTCCATGTTCGAAGTGTAGAGAAGGCTGACCCAGTATAGTGCCGCATAGAGCATCATCAGCCACAGCGACAGCCTCTTGTCACGCACATGACGACAGCCCTCCATTATCCTCCGCACCACCGCCCAGCCCGTCATCGCGTACATCACGACGAGCGCCCAGCTCCAGTCGCACACCAGTGCCACCGACATCAGACCAAGCAACAAGTAGTCAATCCTTTGCATCGTCGTCAGCCCTGCCGACAGCCGTCGTATCGAAGGTATCGTGTCAAGCGTCATCTCTCTTGTCTTTCTCTTTATAGGAACTGCAAAAATACTAAAAAGTTGGAGTACACACCGCAATATATTGTTTTTTTTGTACCTTTGCATTTCCGACCTCTCTCCGACGAAGGGATGAACCACATAGAATGAGCGGTTTGGACAATCCTCGGCGACGACAATCCCCCTGCCGCCCCCCCCTCCTGCCCCCATCGCTCGTTGCCACCCATCGGAGAGCGGATGGCGCCCAAGAAAAGAAAAAATAACGACATGGAAACAGTAAAGGCAAAGAAATATCTGGGACAACACTTCCTGAAAGACGAACACATCGCCGAACGTATCGCCCTGAGCCTCTCGGGCTCGCAGCGGCATCTGCTCGAGATAGGGCCGGGCATGGGAGTGCTCACCAAGTATCTCGTCACCCAACCCGACCTCGACTTCCGCTGCGTCGAAATCGACAGCGAGAGCGTCGCCTTCCTCCACGAACGCTACCCCATGCTCCAAGTCATCGAAGGCGACTTCCTCAAGATGGACCTAACCACCTTGTTCCATGACACTTTCGCCCTCATCGGCAACTTCCCCTACAACATCTCCTCGCAGATACTCTTCCGCGTCTTCGACCATCGCAACCTCATCCCCGAAGTGGTGGGCATGTTCCAGAAAGAGGTCGCCGAACGCATCGCCGCCCACCCCGGGAGCAAGACCTACGGCATCCTGAGCGTCTTGCTCTCAGCCTTTTACAACATCGAATACCTCTTCACCGTCGACGAGCATGTGTTCAACCCGCCGCCCAAGGTCAAGTCTGCCGTCATACGGCTCACCCGCAACGACGTAAAACGCTTGGAATGTGACGAGCAGCTCTTTGTCCAAACCGTCAAGACCGGCTTCAACCAGCGACGCAAAACGCTGCGTAATGCATTGAAACCCATGGGGCGTGACCTCTCCTCCATTCCCGCCGAGCTGCTGGCGAAGAGGGCCGAACAGCTCTCCGTAGCCGATTTCATACTGATAACAAACCAATTAAAAGAGACCTGAAGATGACCGTACTCGTTTCCCTTTTTGTAGCGCTTGCCTTGGGCATCGACGCCCTGCTGATGTTCCGCAGCTGTGCCGAAGCCACCCCCGTGCGACTCAGCCACGGACTGGTGACGGCGGTGGTGACCGCCCTTTTCTCCGCCCTGATGATGTGGGCAGGCTTCCTGCTGGCACACCTGTTTTCCTACATGGGCGACAACGGCAACGCCACCGTCATCTACATGGGTTTCTTTCTCTTTGTGGTCGTCAAGCTCTTGATAGCCCATCGTCGCAACAGCGACACCCCCGCGTTCGACATCTCGCAATGGGGCATTGTCTTTCAGCTGGCCTTTCTGCTCTCCGTCAACGCACTCTTCTTGGGCTTGGGCATGGGCTACCTCTTCCGTCCCCTCTGGACAAGAGCCGTGGCCTTGACCCTCTGCGCCCTGTCGACGTTCGCCCTCTCCTACTGGGGCATCATGCTTGGACGCAACAAGATAGCCATGCGGCAACAACGATGGCGCGTCATGGAGGTGCTGCTATTGTTGGCTGCCGCCCTCCTCGGCCTTTTCATCCGATAACCTTTGCGGTAAACTATATCAGCAAACCACAGTGCAGTGACAGTTCCAGGCGGGTGAGACAACCTGCCTCACATAGCTGAGACAACCTGCCTCACATAGCTGAGACAATGTGTCTCACGCGGGTGAAACTATATGAGACTCGCACCTGCTTGTATATCAGTAGCATGGTGTCACTCTCTTCCATCGCTCCTCCGTGTCGCGGAGAGGCCGCCGAAAAGTGTTTTTGATGAAAAACAAATAGACCGGCCTTCACAGGCAGGTCTATTCTCTCTACAAACAATTAATCTTTCGATTCTTCTTTACATC
>CAJOQB010000072.1 GCA_905236405.1 uncultured Bacteroidales bacterium | reverse complement strand
CCCAAGGCCACAAGGCCAGCGGTCACCAGCACGGCGGCAGCGCCCACGACGGCGGCGCGACGACGGACAACGGCACGATGCTGCATCTGATGTTGGATATTGTCCCAAACCGAGGGGTCGGGTTGGAGTGTGGTTTCGTCCAAACGTTTCTTCAAATCGTTATTCATTACAAAATCTCCTATATCGATATATATGTTTATTCTATTCTTTGTCTAATCCTATTTGTGCCAGCTTGGCGATGAGTTGTTGTCGTGCTCGCGAGGCGTTGCTGCGAACGGTCACCTCGGTGATGCCCAGTTTCTTGGCAATCTCGTCGTCTGGATAGCCTTCGACTTCCCGCATATTGAAGGTGATGCGTTGCACACGGGGGAGCGACTTGATGGCTTTCATGATTTGCTCCACATCGTAGCGAGAGAAGTCGCAATCGACTGTCAATTCCTCTGTCGCCGGATCCACCTCGTCGATGGAGAGACGCTCATTTCTCTTTCGCAATGCCGAGATGGCGGTGTTGACCATGATACGTTCTATCCAAGACCTCAACTGCACCACATCCTTGAGCTGATGCAAATGGCTGAAAACTTTGACGAACCCGTCTTGCAAAACATCCTGTGCATCTTCGAAGTTACCCATGTAACGGACACATACTGACAACATAACAGGGGCGAAGCGGTCGTATAGTTGCTTCTGTGCCAAGGGGTCGTTGTCGAGACAGGCTTTGACAATCTGTTCGTTTTCCGTTTTCATTAATGCGTAAGACGCAACAAAGGGCGTTTTTGTTGCATCAAGAAATGTTAAAATGTGTTTTTTTCTTTCAAGGCTTCGGAATAGAGTCGTTCGAAATGCTGTCGCAACAAGGCGGGGTTGTGGATGATAGTTCGCAACTCGGCCAGTCGTTCGGCATTGGGGGACTGAGGGATGAAGAGCTGGATGTAGCCTCCTTCGTCGTATTTCTCTCGCAGATGTTGCACGGTGCGTTGCCAATGGCCTTCGCTATCGAGGTCGGGATAATGGTCGATACCATACTGCACGGTACGACGGAGGATGCCGAAGGGGTCGATGTCGCGGTCGGCTTCGGCCACGATAAGGCCGTAGAGGCTTCGGGGTCGGTAGCCGATGCTGGCACGATGGTCTTCGACAGCTTGCGCCATCACCTCCAATTGCTGCGAGGTGAACCATCGGGGCAGCTGGGGGTCGGTACGGACAATGCGACCCGACACAAGGTGATGCAGCTTTCGGCCACATTGCAAGCCAGTGTCATGAAAGGCGGCTATAGCGAAGAGCATGGAGGGATTGACGTCGTAGTGCTTTGCCAAGTCGAAACTGTTGGCGATGACCCGCTCGGCGTGGTCGCGTCGATGTGCGGCGTCGAAGTCTTGATAAAGGGGAAGGATATTGTCGTCGATATAGCGATACAACTCGGGGTCAACAGAGGGAAGAGTGATGAGCATAGGAGTAAAGCATAAAGTACAACGGAAAGATTATCGAACCAGCAGCACGGCACCCGTGGCGGTCAAGGGGTTCCCAGGGTCGATGATATTGGTGTATCGGGCATGGTAGACATACGAGCCTTGTGGCATCTCGTGTCCGTTGTAGGTACCGTCCCAGAAACCGTCCAACCCTTCGAAATGGTGTATCAGCAGTCCTCCCCTGTCGTAGATATCCACCTCGAGGTCAATGATGCCCACTCCTTTGGCTTGGAACTTGGTGTTGGTCGTCTCGTCGGGGGTGAAGGCGTTGGGGAACCAAAGGGCTTCTTTGTACTGATAGAGTCGGAAATGTGCGGTGTCGATACAGTCGTAAGCATAGGCGATAAGGAACACATCGACCGAATCGTCGTGCTCGTTCATCTTGTAGTGCACCCTTTCAGCATCCGATGTGGTGCCGTCGGGCAGTCGCCAAAGGATATGCTGGTAGCCGTGACTCTGGTTGGAGAAAAGGATGTCGCGATTGCCCAAGGTAGCGTAGGGGGGTGAAGCGACAATATGGGCTCGCAACGAGGTGTCGCGTGTGTAGCTCAAACTGTATATGCTGTCGCACCCCTCGTCGGTTTGATAGGTGATGGAGGGGGCGTCGGTACTTGCCTCGTAGGTGACGCCATCCACCCAGGTGTAGGGCATACAGTCGACTCGGTACTCGACAGTATGGGGAACGGGTCGTGCCAACAGATACAACGTCTCGTTATAGGGACATCCTTCGGGTGTCGTCGTGGCTTGAGTGTAGGTGCCAGGTTGGCTAAGGTTCTGCGCTCCGTAAGGATAGGTGTTGCCGATGCAGAAACTATCGGTAACGCTGCGGTCGACGTTGTTGATGTTGTGGATGGGAACCACCGCCGTATCGCGACAGCCGTTGACAAACTCGGCCATGATGGTAAGGTGGCTCACCCGCTGCAGCGAGTCGCGCCACACTCCCGTAAAGAGATTGGGTTGCTCGCCCGGGATGTT
>CAJOQB010000071.1 GCA_905236405.1 uncultured Bacteroidales bacterium | reverse complement strand
TCCCTCCAATCCCTCACTCTTCCAAGAGGTGAGTATCGCAGGCCGTATTATGAGCCGCCGCATCATGGGAGCCGCCTCCTTTGCCGAGCTGCAAGACAGCTATGGCCGCATCCAAATCTACGTGAAACGCGACGAGATATGCCCCGATGAAGACAAGACAATGTACAACGTGGTATGGAAACGACTCATCGACATCGGTGACATCGTGGGCATCACAGGATATGTCTTTGTCACCCAGATGGGTGAAACCAGCATCCACGTCAAAAGCCTTACCGTCCTCAGCAAGAGCCTACGACCACTCCCCATTGTCAAAGAGAAAGACGGCGTGGTGTACGACGCTTTCACCAACACCGAACAGCGCTATCGTATGCGTTACGTCGACCTCATCGTCAATCCTCAGGTGCGTGAGACCTTTGTGCAGCGAGCCAAAGTCATCAACACCATGCGTGACTTTTTCAACGAGCAAGGCTATCTTGAGGTGGAAACCCCCGTGTTGCAAAGCATCCCCGGTGGCGCTGCCGCCCGTCCCTTCATCACCCATCACAACAGCCTCGACATCGACCTCTATCTGCGTATCGCCGACGAGCTCTATCTCAAACGCCTCATCGTGGGAGGTTACCCTGGCGTCTATGAGTTCAGCCGCAATTTCCGCAACGAAGGCATGGATCGCACCCACAATCCCGAGTTCACCTGCATGGAGATTTATGTGGCCTACAAGGACTACAACTGGATGATGACCTTCGTCGAGACCATGTTGGGACGCATCGCAATGGCGTTGCACGGCACCACA
Organism: uncultured Bacteroidales bacterium; assembly: GCA_905236405.1. Lineage (GTDB taxonomy): Bacteria > Bacteroidota > Bacteroidia > Bacteroidales > P3 > Colimorpha. Next base: position 1,536 of record CAJOQB010000071.1, on the reverse strand, counting down.
AAACTGAAAGTGTGGGGCAACAAAATCGATTTCGGCGGTCCTTTCCGTCGTGTCCCTATGTGTCAACTGATACAGGAGCAGACAGGCTACGACGTCAGCGGCATGAACGAGGAGCAGCTGCGTGAAACCTGCAAAGCCCTCGGCGTCGAGACCGACGAGACCATGGGCAAGGGCAAACTCATCGACGCCATCTTTGGCGAGAAATGTGAGCACCTGCTCATCCAGCCCACCTTCATCACCGACTACCCCATCGAGATGTCGCCCCTCTGCAAACGCCATCGCGACAATCCCGAGTTGACCGAACGCTTCGAACTTTTCGTCAACGGCAAAGAGCTGGCCAACGCCTACAGCGAGCTCAACGACCCCATCGACCAACTGGGACGATTCCAAGAGCAGCTCCGCCTCAGCGAAAAAGGAGACGACGAAGCCATGTTCATCGACATGGACTTTGTCCGTGCCCTCGAATACGGTATGCCCCCCACCTCGGGCATGGGCATCGGCATCGACCGACTGGTCATGATGATGACCGACCAGGAGAGCATCCAGGACGTCCTCTTCTTCCCCCAGATGCGTCCCGAGAAGAAACCCACCGTCACCACCGACGAAGAATTTGTTGCACACGGTGTGATAGCCGAATGGGTGCCACTGCTCCGCAAAGCCGGTATCAACACCTTGGCACAGCTCCATGAAGCTAACCCCAACAAACTCTTCAACGACCTCAACGGACTTCGCAAGAAAAACAAGCTCGACATCGCCCCCTTGCAAAAGGAGACCGTCGAACAGTGGATTGCAGAGTAAAGACACATCCCATGATACAGGTAAAGCAATTCGCCTTCAACCATTTTCAGACCAACTGCTACGTCTTGTGGGACGAAGCCACTCGACAGTGCGCCATTGTCGACCCCGCTTGTGAGACACAATCGGAGGAGCACCTGTTGCATCGCTTCATCCTCTCGCAACAGCTCACCCCCACCCTGCTGCTACTCACCCATGCCCACACCGACCATATCTGCGGACTCCGACAAATAGCCACACAATATCATCTGCCCGTCACCACCCATCACGACAGCATCCGCTTGCTTCGCACCGCTGGCGGCTATGGAGCAGTGTTGGGCTTCGATGTCGACCGTATGGACGACCTCGACACCCATTTCGTTGTCGACGGCGACCAGCTGACCTTGGGCGAGAGCACTGTCGAATGCCGCTATGTCCCAGGTCATTGCCCTGGGAGCATGGCCTATGTCCTCCATCCCGAACAGATGGTCCTCACAGGCGATGCCCTGTTCCGTTTCAGCATCGGACGTACCGACTTGCCTGGTGGCGACCTCACCCAACTCCTTGCCAGCATACGCCAACGGCTACTCACCCTCGACGGCGACTATATGGTGCTTCCCGGCCACGGAGACTGCTCCTCCATTGCCGAAGAAATCAACATGAATCCATTCCTCTAATCCGTCCGCTGTCATGGTACGTATCGACCCCTCTTGGTTTTCCGTCTTGCAGCCCCAGTTCGAAGCCCCATATTTCGCACAGTTG
>CAJOQB010000070.1 GCA_905236405.1 uncultured Bacteroidales bacterium | reverse complement strand
TTCTCACCACCGAGGTCATGCCTGCCGAGATGGTTCTCTTCCCCAACCCCGCCACCGCTATGGTGAGCGTCGAAGTGGCTCTGCCCGAAGGCATGAACAACACCACCGTCGAGATCCGCAACGTGCAGGGACAGGTGGTGAAGAGCATCCCCTTCGCCGGACAGAACGGCACTGTGACCCTCGATGTGTCGGCATTGCCATCGGGAGTCTACACCACCGCCATCCATTCGGGCAACCGGCTGATGAGTGTCAAGAAACTTGTGGTAAGATAGTCTCTCTTCCCTCTTTTCGATAGCGGAAGCTCGTCTCCTCTTTTTGGGGACGAGCTTCTGTTTTTTTTTTACGGCTATTGCTCTGAATGTCAATAAATGTTAATTTCTCTGTTCAAAACTCCTTGGCCACCTATGGTGGCAGATATAAAGAGTTTAGTAATTTAGCATCCGCATTGGCATGGGTCAATGCATATTAATTGTTTGTCTTAGTGTAAAAAGATGCTGCTTTATGGAAGTTCAAACCGATTTGTTTTTAGATTTTGGCGAAGAGAAGCCTTCTGCCAGTGTGCCCAAAAACAAGAAACGCACAACCTCGAAAAAGAACGAGGCAAAGCAAGACAAACATACAGATACAGAAATAAGTAAAGTGAAACAAGTAGAGACAAGCACGATGCCCACTCAAGAGAAAAGAAAGACCTACACTACCGAGGAAATCATGAAGTCGTCGGTGGAGTATTTCCATGGCGACGAACTGGCTGCCAACGTCTGGATGAACAAGTATGCGTTGCGTGACGGCAACGACATCTTCGAGCTCAACCCCGACATGATGCATCATCGGTTGGCTTCCGAGTTCGCAAGGATAGAGAAGAAATATCCCAACCCCCTGTCGGAGGAGGATATCTACCAGCTGTTGAAAGACTTCAAGTACATCGTCCCCCAGGGAAGCCCCATGTCGGGTATCGGCAACGACTTCCAAGTGGTCTCGTTGTCCAACTGCTTCGTCATCGGCAACTCGGGCAACGCCGATTCCTATGGAGGCATCATGAAAATCGACCAGGAACAGGTGCAGCTCATGAAACGGCGTGGCGGCGTGGGTCACGACCTCTCCCACATCCGTCCCTTGGGCAGTCCGGTGAAAAACAGCGCCCTCACCTCCACAGGCATCGTCCCCTTCATGGAGCGTTTCTCCAACACCACCCGCGAGGTGGCACAGGGAGGCCGTCGTGGTGCCCTGATGCTCAGCATCTCCATCAAACACCCCGATGCCGAGAACTTCATCGATGCCAAGATGGAGCAGGGAAAAGTCACCGGTGCCAATGTCTCGGTCAAGATTACCGACGAGTTCATGCGATGCGTGGTGAGTGGCAAACCTTTTGTGCAACAGTATCCTATCGACAGCGACGAGCCCACGGTACGCAAGGAAATCGACGCACGTTCCTTGTGGAACAAAATCATCCACAATGCATGGGCTTCGGCTGAGCCAGGCGTCCTCTTCTGGGACACTATCCTCCGCGAATCGGTGCCCGACTGTTATGCCGACTTCGGCTATCGCACCGTCTCCACCAACCCCTGCGGCGAGATACCGTTGTGTCCCTACGACAGCTGCCGCCTGCAGGCCATCAACCTCTACAGCTATGTCGAGAATCCCTTCACCCCCAACGCCAAGTTCAACTTCGACCTCTTCAAGGAGCATGTCACCAAGGGACAGCGTCTGATGGACGACCTGATTGACCTCGAGATAGAGAAGGTGGAGAAGATTCTCGCCAAGATCGAGGCCGACCCCGAGGACGAGGAAATCAAGCATGTCGAGAAGAACCTCTGGCTCAACATCAAGATGAAATGTCTCGAAGGCCGTCGCACCGGCTTCGGCATCACCGCCGAAGGCGACATGCTGGCTGCATTGGGTCTGCGGTACGGCAGTGAAGAGGCCACCAACTTCGCCGTCAGCGTCCATCGCACCTTGGCTTGCACCGCCTATGCCTCGTCGGTGGTGATGGCCAAAGAACGTGGCGCCTTCCCCATCTACGACGCCAACCGCGAGAAGCTCAACCCCTTCGTTATGCGTCTTGCCGCCGACGACCCCGAGATGTACACCCAGATGCTCACCTATGGCCGCCGCAAC
>CAJOQB010000069.1 GCA_905236405.1 uncultured Bacteroidales bacterium | reverse complement strand
GTGGGGAAGACATTGATGTGGTCCCACTCGATGCCTGTCATGATAGCGATGTTGGGACGGTAGAGATGGAACTTGGGCCGGGGGTCGATGGGCGAGGTAAGATACTCGTCGCCTTCGATGACCATCACTTTGGCTTCTTGGCTCAGTTTCACCATCACCTCGAAGCCTTCCAATTGTGCCCCCACCATATAGTCGGCATCGATGCCGACCCGTTGCAGCACATGCAAAATCATGGCTGTGGTGGTGGTCTTTCCGTGGCTGCCGCCAATCACCACACGGGTCTTGTCTTTCGACTGTTCGTAGAGATATTCAGGATAGGAGTATATCTTTAGTCCCAACTCCTGTGCTCGTAGTAGCTCGGGGTTGTCTTTGCGGGCATGCATGCCCAGCACTACTGCGTCGAGGTCGGGTGTGATGCGAGCAGGGTCCCATCCGATGGTTGGTGGCAAAAGCCCATAGCGTTGCAGCCGTGTGCGTGCGGGATCAAAGATTTCGTCATCCGAACCGGTGACTTGGTATCCTTTCAGATGAAGGGCGATGGCGAGGTTGTGCATGGCACTGCCGCCAATGGCGATGAAGTGTGCTTTCATGATTTGTATTCTCTTGGATAATAGACATAATATTTTGTCACCGTCTTTTCAAGGAAACGGCGATCCAGTTGGTCGGAAGCCTCGCTGATGTCCAAACAGCGTCCGTCTTTGAATTTGACGATGATTTCTTGGTCATTGAAGTTGTAAGCATGGTTCTCCAGCACACCAGTGGTGACAAAGTAGGTGCTTTCACTGGGTTTCAGGTTGTAAAGTACTGTGGCTTTGTGGTGCAATTCCTCGACGGTGTCGGCACCAAAGGGGTGGTTGGCAATGCGGAGATGTGACAGTTTGCGGTTGACAAGGTGTTCGCAAAGAGTCCGAAGGATGAAGTCGTTGCTGTGCAGCATCCAAGCCTTGACTGCCGACATCACATCGTTGTCGTCCATCAGGGCGTAGGCATCCAGCAATTCTGAGTTTTGTTCGAAGTCGGATTCCTTGTAGTTGTGCGATAGGAAAAGAAGCAGTTCGTTCGAACCTTCCAATCGTTCACCTGCCGATAGCAGTTCTTTGGCACGTCGCAAGATGGAGAGCAGCAACACGTCGGCGGCCACCACCGTCTTGTGCAGATAGACCTGCCAATACATCAGTCGACGGGAGATGATAAACTTCTCGATGGAGTAGATGCCTTTCTCGTCGACCACCAACTCGTCGTGGTCTACATTGAGCATGTTGATGATTCGGTCGGTTCCGACAATACCTTCGCTTACACCGGCAAAGAAGCTGTCGCGGTTCAGGTAGTCGAGTCGGTCCATATCGAGTTGTGACGACACCAACTGGTGGAGGAATCGTTTGGGGTAGGTGTCGTTGAAAATTTGGATGGCAGTGGTCAATTGTCCATCCATTTGGTCGTTGAGCCGTTGCATGAACATTCGGGTAAGCGTCTCGTGATGGACGTCGGCCAGTACACATTCCGATGTATGGCTGAACGGTCCGTGCCCGATGTCGTGCAGCAGGATGGCAATTTTGACACCTAATGCCTCGTCGGGCGTGATGTCCACCCCTTTCACCTTCAGCACATCCAATGCTCTACCCATCAGGTTCAACGCCCCCAACATGTGTGCAAACCGGCTATGCTCCGTGCCAGGATAGACAAGATAGGAAAACCCCAGTTGCATGATATGTCGCTGTCGTTGGAAATAGGGATGGGAGATGATGTCGTAGATGATGTCATCTTCGATAGTCAGGAACCCGTGTACGGGGTCGTTGATAATTTTTCTTTTGTTGGTGGTCATCACTCGTCAATGTATCGTTTGGTGATGGGACTGTAACTATCTATGCGACGGTCGCGAAGATAAGGCCAATGGCGACGGTAGCGGTCGCTGTCGCAAAGGTCGAGTTCCTGCACATAGTGTGCCTCTTCCAAATGGGGAGCCTGCCACAATACCCTGCCAAAGGCATTGGTGACAAACGAGCCGCCCCAGAACTGCATGTCGCCTTCGCGTCCGGTGCGGTTGACCGACACCACGGGCACACCGTTGGCCACAGCATGGCTGCGTTGTATGGTCTGCCATGCTTGATATTGTTCGTCGTTGGTGGCTTCGTCTTGGTCGATGGCCCAGCCGATAGCGGTGGGGTAGAAGAGAATCTCGGCACCCATCAGAGCGGTGATACGCGAGGCTTCGGGATACCACTGGTCCCAGCAAATCAACACACCGATGCGTGCGAACTTGGTCTTGAAGACACGGTAGCCTAAATCACCTGGGGTGAAATAGAACTTCTCATAGTAGCCTGGGTCGTCGGGGATGTGCATCTTGCGGTACTTGCCCAGATAGCTTCCGTCGGCGTCGATGACAGCTGTCGTGTTGTGGTACAGTCCTTCGGCTCTTTTCTCGAACATCGAGCATACCAGCACCACACCCAACTCTTTGGCCAATGCCATGAAATGCTGAGTGGTGGGACCGTCGGGGATTGCTTCGGCATATGCAAAGTTGTGGTAGTCTTCCGTGTCACAGAAATAAAGCGAGGCGAAGAGCTCTTGCAGACAGATAATCTGTGCTCCCTCGCTGGCCAGTTGGCGTACCTTCTGGGTGTATCGTTCGATATTGGCTGCTTTGTCGGCACCGCACATCATCTGTGCTATGCCTACCTTTACTTTTCGTTCTTGCATGGATGTATTGATTGTAGGTGTTGTGTTATCTTATTGAATTCATTGTACGTTGTGTGGTGCATACCAAACGAAAGCCGATGCGTGGGTCGGCCTTGTCGGCGGATATTCCCGTTTGTATGTCTGTCAGCTCTGTCTCGTCGCTGGCATAGTGTCCGCCCAAGGCTCGTATTTCGCCGTTAGGCATGACCACTATTTCTGCCACATTGCCCGTCATGTCATACAGCTCTGCCTCGTTGGGGAGCCGTTGTGCCACTGTGTGGGGACTTTTGGCGTTCTGTCTCCACCAAGCGACAAAGTTGGCGTTGTTGCTGCCGCTGAATCGATAGCCTTCGCTGCGATGGCCTCCTTGCATGGCAAAAACCCATTCCTCAAGGGTGGGCAGACGAAACAGCATCCCCATCATCGAGTCAAGTCGCTGGACAAACAGGTTCACTTCGGCGGGGGACACATTGTTGACGGGAAGTTTGTCGTCTTCGGCAAAAGCATTGTTCCCCATTACAGTCTTCCATAGATATCGGGTTACTTCGGTGGTCATCATCCAAAAGCCATCGAAGGTGAGCCACTTGCCATCGTCGGCTACGACAGCTGTATCGGTAGGAATGAAGGTGAGAATAAAAGCAGGCTCGGAGATATTGGTCTCGCTCGGCAAATTGAACCCTTCGGTCAGTCCATAGGGAAGCCCACCGCCCCATAAGGTGGTGTCGAGTTCATAGTCGCTCCACTGTGCCATGCCAAGCAGTGGCAGCAGTGTGGACAAGAATAGGGCAGGGAGGTGTCTTCTCATTTGGATGGTTTTTTATTCGCAGATTAGATAGTATGGGAGACGTGCCTGTACGGAAGGCTCTTTGCTTAGTGTCTCCAAATCGCGGCGGATGCGGCTCTCGATATCGTTGGATTTCTGTGGCAGATGTCTCTTTCCAATAAGAAGCCCAAAGAGTGATATGTGTTCTTCAGCATCATCGTTGCCGTTGAGTATTTGGGATAACTGTGACATGATATCCTTCTGTGCAGGATAACGGACAGTGCGGTAATTGGTGAGCCCTGCCTCGTCGGCTGCAATAGCGATGGCCAAAGGCAAACCGCCCAGCGTGTCCACCAGTCCCAACTGCAAGGCGTCGCGACCTGTCCATACGCGGCCACGGGCGATACTATCGACAAACGACTTGTCCAAATGGCGTCCTTCGGCCACACGGGAGGTGAAGGTGACATAGAAGTCATCCACATTCTTTTGCATCAAAGCACGGGCGGCAGGCGAGAGGGGACGCACCAAACTCATTCCTGTGCTGTTGGCGTTGGTTTGTACCGTGTCGAAGGTTATGCCCAGTTTCTTGCTCAGCAACGTCCCGACTTCGGGGAAGGTGCCGAACACGCCGATGCTGCCGGTGATGGTGGTGGGTTGTGCCACAATCTTGGTGGCCATACACGACATCTCGTACCCAGCTGAAGCAGCCAAGTCGCTCATCGAAATGATGACAGGTTTCTTCTTCTTGGCACGTATCACGGCATCGGTCATCACCTCCGAGGCAGTGGCAGCACCGCCTGGCGAGTTGACGCGAAGCACGATAGCCTTCACTTTGTCGTTCTTGGCGGCTTTGTCCAAGGCCGAAGCGATAGCGTCGCCATAAACGCCCGTGCCGTAACCTTGGCCTTTGCCCGACATCACGTTGCCCTCGGCGTAGATGATGGCAATCTGGTCGGTGCCTTCTTGGTGGCAGTTCTTGGCATATTTGGCAACACTGAGGGTGTTCTTGCGATTGTATTCGTTGTCCATTAGTTCTTTGACATCGTTCTCAAAGCAGAGTCGGTCCACCAAACCCTCTTGCTTGGCACCTTCGGCCATGCAGGCGGTCAAGTTGTCGGCAGCATGGTTGACAGCATCGAGGCTCAGGTGGCGGCTTTGGGCGATGTTGTTGGAGACATGGTCCCAGATACTGCGAATGTAGACACGTATCTGTTCACGGTTGGCGGCACTCATGTGGTTCATGGTGTAGGTCTCTCCAGCCGTCTTGTAGTCGCAGCTGGCGGGACGAATCAGATCCACGTGCACTCCCAGTTTGTCAAAGAGGTCTTTGTAGAACATGGGTTGGGCACCGATGCCACGGAAGTCGACGATACCGGCAGGGTGGAGACACACGTTGTCGCAGACAGACGCCAGATAGTATTCGGGTTGCGAATAGCTTTCACCGTAGAAAAGGACGGGCTTGCCGCTGCTTTGGAAATCGTCGATGGCTTGTCGCAACTCTTCTGCGATACCCCACGAGATGTCGCTCGACTCCACTTTGACATACAAGCCTTTGATACGCTCATCGCCTTTGGCTGAGTTGAGAGCAGTGAGAATCTCCTCCACGCTCAACGGGGTGACTTCGGCGAAGACCGTCTCTATCTCCGATGCGGCAGCTTCACGGATGTTGCCGCTCAGGTTCAGCTTCAAGAAAGTGTCGTTCTTGACGATTACCGAGTCGGTGCTCTTGACGCTGTTCAGCATCGACACCATCATGGCTATCATGATGATAAATCCGATAAAGCTAAGGATGGCACCGGCGATGATAACACCCACAGCCGAGGCCAACATCGTCTTGCCGAAGCCGAGAGGCTCTTTGTGGCGATAGTTCTGATTGTTGTATTGAGAATCCTCCATTTTGTATTATTATTAATGTAATGCTTTATTTAACGCAATCCCTACGAGAATATTTTGTTGAAAACAGAAAAATGATGAAGTATGATAATTATTTGTATTTTTGCAGTCGCATTAGATGCATTCTTTGCCACGCTGTTTTGTCGTGGTTTCAATAATTAAAAACAAGATAATATTGAATGTTATGGTCAGAATCTTTCACAAACAGAGTTTCGTTTTTTGCTGCATGTTGTTGGTGCTGTCGCTGAGTGGGTCACGACTGGGTGCACAGAACAAAAAGCAGACATATCCCCAGTTTTATGCTTACGCTGAACTGGAATCCAACAACAGGATGCTTTTTGGCTTCATGGACAACAAAGGCAAACCGGTCATCAAACCACAGTATTACGCTGTGGGAGTGATGTATCCCCTCTTTTCGGAGGGGTTGGCAGCCGTACTCAATCGTGATGGCCAGTATGGTTATATCAATACCAAAGGTCAACAGGTCATCACCCTCGACGAAGCATCGGTTCGCGATATGGGTCCCTTCAAGGAGGGTATGGCTTGCATACAGAAGGAGGACGGTACATGTTATTTCATCAATAGGAGTGGCCAACGGGTCACCATGCCAGAGATGGACTATGCCAAAGACTTCAATCAGGGGCTTGCTCCAGCCATGCCGAAGGGAAGCAGCCTGATGGGATATATCGATCAGAAAGGACGCTATGTGATAGAACCACGTTTCATCGAGGCGTGGAGCTTCTCAGAGGGATTGGCTTGCGTCAAGGCACGTGTGGGAGATGACCCCGAGGTCATCGACGGTGTCAAATTTGCAGCCACCTATCGTTTCGGCTATATCGATGCAAAAGGCAATTGGGTAATAGACCCGATATACATCCAAGCAGCATCGTTCTCCGAAGGTCTTGCTTATGCTCGGACAAAGAGTGGAACTTATTTGATTGACAAAGAGGGAAAGGTTGTCACCTCTTTCGACCGTGACCTCATGCTTCCTTTCTATTCGGAACGCAAGTTGTCCAATGGGTTGATACCAGTGGTGAAAGAGATTTCCTCCAATCTTTTTGCCTATGGCTATGCCAATCGTGAAGGGAAGATGGTCATTGCTCCGCAATACAACTATGCCACTGCTTTCGTGGGTGGTTTGGCAAGAGTGTATCATGAAGGCAAATGGGCTTATATTGACACCAAAGGCAACACGGTATGGAAAGGCGATGTGGGCCTGCTAAGAATCATAGAGAAGCCTGTGGATTTGGAGATTGTCGAGGATGACTATAACTACGACGAGGATATGTTGATGTATGATGACGGTGTCGAAGTCATCGAAGATACAATTCTGAGTATCGACCCTATTTTCTTTGATCCTGAATTTCCTGGCGGTGTATCGGCGTTGGAGCAATACATCAAAGACAATCTACAATACCCCGAGTTGGCCCGCGATTATGGTATCGAAGGAAAAGTCTTTGTTCAGTTTACTGTGGAGACCGATGGCAGCATCTCCAATGTCAGTCTCTTGCGTGACATCGGAGCAGGGTGTGGAGAGGAGGCAGTGCGTTTGGTGAAATCCATGCCTCGGTGGATACCTGCCAAGGACAATAATGGTAAACTTATACGTACAGAATACAACCTCCCCATTATTTTCAAATTGAAAGGGAAGTAAGCAATCTGCTATATTTTCAGAGAAAAGCCTTTAACGCAGGCGGTCTGCCGACTGGACTTTTATTTCGTCGCTGCGGATGGCACGTTGTGCCAAGAAGAGGAGGATGGCGGTGACGAAGGGAGTCCATGTGCCGATGCTGTAGTGCGTCATGGGCGGCATGCCGGTGGGATTGACCGGTGCCAGCAGGTTGGCCACCTTGTCGACATAGAGCAGGAAGATGAGACCGATGTAGACGATGTTGACAAGGAATCCGAAAGAGACGACACGCATCTGGCGGATGCGGTTCTTGTACAGGAAGATGCTGACCAAGGCAATCAGGCCGATAATGGCAGCCAAGACGGCCATGGGCCATACCGAGGGACCTTCTTTCATCAGCACTTGTATGTTGCTGGCGGTGGTGTCACCGGCCACGGCTTTGTCCTTGGGAAGGAGGTCGATGCTGGCGGTCACCACATCGCCGCTCTCAGGGTCGGGGATGGAATAGGTGGCCATGGGGAACATAAACATGAGCACTGCGCCAACAACGACGAGTACGAGGAGGAAAGACTGGATACGTTGAATCATGTTGCTATTCGATAATTAGTTGTTGTTAATACTCGAGTTCAAAAGGGAATTGCTGGATGTCGTCAGCGGAACGGGTGGGCCATTTGGCCAGCACCTTGGCGTTCTTCAGAAGGAGGAAACCAGGGTTGGAACGCATCATGGCTTTGATGGCGGTGGCGTCGGCTCCGTAGTAGGCCATCTCGCTGAGATTGTTGGCATAGAGGAACGCCTGCATCTCTTCTTCGAGTGCATTGGTGAGCAGAATGAAGTCGATGCCTTTGGCGACACAGAACTCATGCGTCTGCTGCAGGGCACGGATGCCTTCGGCGTCAATCTTGTTGACGTCGTGGATAGTGCCTATCAATACATACTCGGCACTGCCGATGATGTCTTTGGCATAGTCGTCGCCGTCGGGGCCGAGCATGGAGAAGCCATCGGCATGGATTTCATAGGGGTCTTCGACGCGGCTGTCGACGAACGACCAATGGTCGGTCCATGTGCTGTCGGCGGCAATGAATTCCATCATCTTCTTCGACTCGAACTCCATGGTCTCGCCTGTCTCGTTGTTCTTGTAGGTCAAGAAACTCTTCACCTCGAGGTTCTCTTCGTCCACAGGCATCATCACGTTGCCCACCTTCCAGGGACGGAAGTCGATGCAAGGCTCGTTCTTGATGTTGTAGATGCCGAAGATGAGCATGCCGACAATGGCGATGAGGGCTATCAGCGTCTCGCGTTCAAAGTGCCGTTTGATGTTCCATTTGCGGCAAATGAAGATGACGATGGTGGGGACAAAGAGAATGATGTTCTTCCAGAAGGTCTGCCAGTTGGTAAGTTTGATGGCGTCGCCGAAGCAGCCACAGTCGTCGACCTTGTTGGTGAGGGCGTCGATGAAGGTGGTGCAGGTGAAGAAACACATCATCAACAGCAGCACCCATGCGGTGATTTTGCGATACGAGTTGGTGATAAGCATCACGCCGATGGTGAACTCAATGATGATGAGCACCATACTCAGTGTGGTGGCCATAGGAGTGGCCCACATGAAATTGAGGCTGCCCACACTCCAGTTGGTCATATACTCGGTGATTTTGTACGAGGTGCCTAAAGGGTCGACCCCTTTGACAAAGCCTGAGAAGATGAATACAATGCCGACAAAGATGCGGCACACGGCGTTGATGATTCGGTTGGTCTTATTGTCTTTCATGGAACGATATGCTATTGTGGTTTGTTACTTGGTGGTTTGTTCTTCGGTGATGCGGATAAGGCAGAAGAGGCTGTAGTTGACGATGTCCATATAGCTCCCTTCCACCCCCTCGCTGATGAGCGTCTTGCCTTGGTTGTCCTCGATTTGTTTGATGCGACGTATTTTCATCAGAATCAGATCGACCATGGAGCTGATACGCATCATCCGCCAGGCTTCGCCGTAGTCGTGGTTCTTGCCCAGCATCAGGTCGATGGTGCGGTGCAGGTTCTCGTCGTACAGCCGCAAGGCTTGTTCGAGCGGCAGCTCCTGTGCGTCACGCTCGGTGAGGCGTTGTTGGATAAGCGCCATGATGGCGTAGTTGACCATAGCGACAAACTCGTCGCGGATGTCGTCGCCCACCTTGTTCTCGCCCGATTCCTGTATGCTGCGTATCCGGTTGGCTTTGATGAATATCTGGTCGGTAAGCGAAGGGAGCCGCATGATACGCCACGACGTGCCATAGTCGCGGGTCTTCTTTTCGAAAATCTCGCGGCATCGGGCGGTCTCGACGGCAAATTCTTCTTCTGTCTTGCTCATATATTATTCTTTTTTTATACCTTTGCCGTAGTTACAACGGCACGTGGATTGGCTCTGAAAGCTGACAATCAAGACGAAAAATCCGTTGTCGACACTCAGAAAACATGAACAAAGATACGAAGTTTTCGACATTCACTATATGCTGTGGAAAAAAAAACCTCTCTTTCGACCGTCCGGTGGTGATGGGGATACTCAATTCCACCAGCGATTCTTTCTACGATGGCGGACGCTATACCGACGCGGAAGCCATCGAGCGACGTGCCCGCCAGATTTTCGACGAGGGGGCCGACATCATCGACATCGGTGTCGTGTCGACACGCCCGGGGGCGTTGCTGTTGTCGCCCGAAGAGGAATCGACACGGTTGGTGTCGGTGGTGAAACGGGTGCGAGGGCTTTTCCCCGATGTGATTATCTCGGTTGACACCTGTTTCTCGCTCCCTGCCCGCAAAGCGATAGAGGCAGGAGCCGACATCGTGAACGACATCTCGGGCGGCCAGTTCGACGAGGCGATGTTCCCGACGGTGGCCGAGCTGCAGGTGCCTTATATCCTGATGCATACCCAAGGGACACCCGACCACATGCAGGACAATCCCCACTACGACGACATCCTGCAGGAAGTGGCACAGTACTTCTCGCAACGGGTGAGTCAGTTGCACCTGTTGGGCGTACGCGACATCATCCTCGACCCAGGCTTTGGGTTTGGTAAGACGTTGGACGACAACTATAGGCTCTTCAACCGTCTCCCGCAGTTGAAACAACTCTTCCCCCATTTGCCGCTCTTGGTGGCGTTGTCGAGGAAGTCGATGATGTACCGATTGCTTGGTACCACCCCCGACGAGGTGCTTCCCTCCACCTTGGCCCTCGATATGCTGGCGGTCGACAGGGGGGCGCAACTGATTCGTGTGCACGATGTCAAGGAAGCGGTGCAGACCATGCGGGTGTGGTCTCACCTTCAAAACATGAACAACAACAATTAATACAATGAGTGACATGCTACTTGCTATCATGGGACTTCCGACGGTCCGTTTTGTCGATGTCATCGACGTGCTGTTGGTGGCGTTCTTGATTTATGAAATCTACAAGTTGGTACGCGGCACCAATGTGATGCGTATCTTTTGGGCCATTGTGGTCATCTATCTCACATGGCTTTTGGTCACCTTCCTCGACATGCGACTCTCCAAGGAGATACTGGGCCAGTTCATCTCCATCGGTTTGATTGCGTTGATTATCGTCTTCCAACCCGAGATACGTCGGTTCCTTCTGCTGATAGGCACCAAGACCACCATCGGCGGCGACTCGATGCGGAACAAGATATTCTTCTGGCGAAAACGGGAGATGGAGCGTATCAACTCCGTCAACTTCGACCCCTATATACAGGCGTGTATGCACATGTCGTCGTCCAAGACGGGCGCCCTCATCGTCTTCGAGCGGAGCAACGATGTCAGCGACATCATCGGCACAGGGCAGACGATCGACGCTCCGGTGTCGTCGCCGCTGCTCGAAGCGCTCTTCTTCAAGAACTCGCCGCTCCACGACGGCGCTGTCATCTGCAAAGGCAACACCATCTTGGCGGCTCGTTGCATCCTGCCGGTGTCTTCCAACCTGAACATAGACCCCAACCTAGGTCTCCGTCATCGTTCGGCCATCGGCGTGACCGAGCAGACCGATGTGGTGGCCGTCATCGTCAGCGAGGAGACGGGAGCCATCAGCTACGCCGTCGGTGGCGAGATACATCACAACGTGACCCCTGTCGAGCTGCAACATTATCTCGAAGCCAACGTCTCCTAAGACAGCATAATCGGTTCTCAAGCGAGGGCCGATTTTTCGATATAGGTATATTCTTTTCTTGAGATTATTGTTTTGTTTCCCGTCATGCGGGAAAGAAAATAATGAAAGATGAGCGGTGGATATTGTCTTAAAAAACATGCAGATAAACAATATGCCGAAGGTGCTTTCTTGCCAAAGATGAAAAAAAATTTGGTCAGTATGAAAAAAGGATGTACTTTTGCACCCGATTTCGAGAGACGAAATCACCTCCAAGTTCGGGGCGTGGCGCAGTTGGCTAGCGCACTTGCATGGGGTGCAAGGGGTCGGAAGTTCGAGTCTTCTCGCCCCGACGAAAGGAAGAAAAGAGACACATTTTCATGTGTCTCTTTTCGTTTTTTTGCGGTGGATGTTTTGCCTTACGACAGGTTGTCGTAGCGACGCACCTGTTCCTTCAAATCCTCGGGTAGGGGAGCGCTCGTTGCCGTCTGGCGGCTGTAGCCGGCCAGTACCGTCTTGCAGGTGGCGGCGGGTTGGTCGCCGACAAGCACCTGCTGCATCACCTCGATGCTTTTGTTGCCGATACGGCTGGTGTAGGTGTTCACCGACACATCGTCATGGAAGTGGATTTGGCGTTGGAAGTCGCATTCGATATGGACAATCATCACACAGAAGTCGCCCTCCTCGGGAGTGACGGGGATGCCTGCGGCACGGAAGTAACGATACTTCGCCAGATCGAAGAACTCCATGATGACCGTGTTGTTCACGTGTCCCATCTGGTCGATGTCGTTGAAGCGGAGTTGGATAGGGGTGTTGTGCATGGAGGGGGGGGGGCTATTGCATCAAGAGGCTTTTCACTATCTCGCTGACCATCTTGTTGTCGGCTTTGCCGGCCAGCTGTTTGGTGGCGCTGCCCATCACCTTGCCCATGTCTTTAGGGCTGGTGGCACCCACCTCGGCAATGATTTGGCGGAGGATCTCCTCCACCTCGCTGCG
>CAJOQB010000068.1 GCA_905236405.1 uncultured Bacteroidales bacterium | reverse complement strand
CCGAGCCGATGCATGCCCGTGTCGAACTCGATATGGACAGGCACAGGGCTGTCGGTGCTTGCCACCAGACGGGCGGCTTGATTGAAGAGACGGAGAATGCGGAAACTGTATATGTCGGGTTCCAGTCGGTAACGGATGATGTCGCCAAAACTCTCCTCCTCAGGGTTCATAACCATGATGGGGAGGGTGATGCCCTGTCGGCGTAGTTCGACACCCTCGTCGGCATATGCCACGGTAAGGTAGTCGACGTGGTTGAACTGGAGGGCATTGGCCACCTCGAACTTGCCGGCACCATAGCTGGCGGCTTTCACCATCGCCATCAGGCGGGTGGTCGGTTTCAGCAGCGAACGGTAATAGTTCAGGTTGGAGACAAGGGCGTCGAGGTTGACCTCCATGATAGTCTCGTGCGATTTGAACTGCAACACTTGGGCAATGCGTTCAAAACGGAACAGACGGGCGCCTTTCAGTAGGATGGTCTCGTTGTGGAACTCGGAGAAGACATGTTGTTGCAAAAACTCGTCGGTGCTGGTGTAGAAACTGCTCTCTATGCCGTCAAAGCATTGGCGATGGCGACAGAGGGCTTCGCCGATACCGACGAAACGGGTGATGCCTTTTTGTTTCAACATGGCAGCTACCTGCGTGTAGAGTTCTTGCTCGTCCATTCCCGACTGTTGGAAATCGCTCAGCACAACCGATTTGCGTTGGTGCTGTCGTTCGTGTTGTACGAAGTCAAGGGCGATGCCGAGCGAGTTGATGTCGAGCGAATAGCTGTCGTTGACCAAAAGACAGCCTCCTATGCCTTCCATCAGTTCAAGACGCATGGCCACGGGAGCCAGCTGTTGGCACCTGCGGGCAATCTCGGCTCCGTGGTACCCCAAACAGTAGAGGAGTGAGATGCAGTGCATGGCGTTCTCGATAGAGGCACGGTCGACAAAGGGGATGGTGATGTCGGTGGACTGTTGGTTGTATTCCACACGCAACAGGGTATGGTCGTTGTCCACTTCGACCGACGCGAGCACCACGTCGTTGTCCGACGCCGAGCCCCAAGTGAAGCAATGGAGCCCGAGGGCGACCGACTTCTCGCTGATGATGGAGTGGAGCTCCTTTTGGTCGGTGCAGTAGATAAGGGTCTGGCAATGGGTGAAGAGGTGCAGCTTCTCGGCCACTTTCTGGCTACGCGAGAGGAAGTTCTCATCGTGTGCCTGTCCTATGTTGGTAAAGATGCCGATGGTCGGTTGGATGATGTTGCGGAGTGCCTCCATCTCGCCTGTCTCGCTGACACCCGCTTCGAAGACCGCCATGTCGTGTCCTCGGTTGAGTTGCCATACCGAGAGTGGGACACCAATCTGGGAGTTGTAGCTCTTGGGGCTGAAAGCCAATTGGTGGTCGTTGCCGAGCAACTGGACAATCCAGTCCTTGCAGATGGTCTTTCCGTTGCTTCCCGTGATGCCCACCACAGGGATGTCGAACTGACGACGGTGGTGTGCAGCCAAGAGTTGGAGCGACTTCACCACATCGGTCACATACCAGATGTTGGCGCCTTCGAGGCTGTCGATGGGTTGGAGCAGTTCGGGGTCGCTGTTGTCAGCCACCACAAAGTTGCGGACACCTTGTTGGTACAGTTCTTCGACATAACGGGCGCCGTTGTTGCGACGGGTGGCGATGGCGAAGAAGAGACTGCTGGGTGCCTCGATAAGCGAACGGCTGTCGGTCAGCAGACGGGAGAAACTGGCGTTGGGCGAGGCAATCTGTTGTCGGACAGGACGGATGATTTCAGATAGTTCGGACGGGGTCATGGACGGGGATGTTTTATTTCAAGAGGTCGACCACTTGGTCGAAGGGAACGGTGTTCTGCTGTCCCGATGCCATCTCTTTGACGGTGACGGTATGGTTAGCAACCTCGGTCTCGCCGACAAAGAGAACGTAGGGGACACCCTTCTTGGAGGCAAACTCCATCTGCTTCTTCATCTTGGCTGCCTCGGGGTAGTAAAGGGTGGACACGGAAGCCCGACGCAGCTCGTTGGCAAGTTGCAGACAGTAGGCTTGCTCCTGGTCGCCAAAGTTGATAATGAGTGCCCGTGCCGACTGTCCCAACTCTACGGGGAAAGCATCAAGTTCGGTAAGCACGTCATAGATACGGTCGGCTCCGAAGGAGATGCCGACACCCGAGACATCGGGCATACCGAAGATACCGGTGAGGTTGTCGTAACGACCGCCGCCGCAGATGGAACCGATGCTGACGTTGTGGGCTTTGACCTCAAAGATGGCGCCTGTATAGTAGTTCAGTCCTCTGGCTAATGTGAGGTCGAGCTCAATATGGCATTGGGGCTTCACCGCCTCGATGAGGGAGAAGAGCGTCTGCATCTCCTCGACACCTTTCAGACCCGTGGCGTTGTTGGCGAAAAGCGATTGCAGCTGAGCCAGCTTCTCGGTAGCTGTGCCGCTGAGGTTGAAGATGGGGTCGAGAGCAGCGATTTGTTGTTCCTCCAACCCTCGTTCACGTAGTTCGGCACGGACGTTGTCGAGCCCTATCTTGTCCAGTTTGTCGATAGCCACGGTGATGTCCACCAGTTTGTCGGGCGCACCGATAAGGTCGGCAATGCCTGCCAGAATCTTGCGGTTGTTGATTTTGACGGTTACCTCGATGCCCAAACGTCGGAACACCAAGTCAATCATCTGCACCAGTTCCAGCTCGTTGAGCAGCGACGGCGACCCAATCATGTCGGCGTCACATTGGTAGAACTCGCGGTAGCGACCCTTTTGTGGACGGTCGGCACGCCATACGGGTTGCAGCTGGTAACGGCGGAAGGGGAAAGTGATTTGGTCGCGATGCTGTACGACGAAGCGGGCAAAGGGGACGGTAAGGTCGTAGCGCAGACCTCGTTCGCAAATCTGCGGCGCCACCTTGTGGTAGTCCTGGTTGAAATCGACATCCTTCATAAAGTCGCCCGAGTTGAGCACCTTGAAGAGTAGCTTGTCGCCTTCTTCGCCATATTTGCCCATCAGCGTCGAGAGGTTCTCGAGCGACGGGGTCTCGATAGGCTCAAAAGCGAAAGCTTTGAACACTTGGCGTATGGTGTCGAAGATATAGTTGCGACGTGCCATCTCAATGGGCAGAAAATCACGGGTTCCTTTAGGAATAGAGCACTTCATATTTTTTTCTTTTTAAGTATTATATATCTTTTATGCCGCCCCTGCGGGCTTATTTCTAAAAGTTGCAAATGTACACATTTATTGCCAATGCACTGAAAAAAGTTCCCATTTTGTGGCCACTTTTTGAAAAAACAGCCGCCAGCATGTACCCGTTTCGAAGAATAGTTGTAAATTTGCAGTTCGAATCATGCAACAATAGAAAGGATTGAAATATGCAAATAATTGACCGTCCGACAGACAGAAAGATACTGAACGACATGATGCCAAACTATTTTGGCGACATGGTGAAAGCCGTGGTGGACATTGAGCAAAAGAAGATTGGGGTGGATGCCGAAATGCACGCCGACATCGAACAGGCACTGCTTGCACAGGGCTCGTCGCAATACGACCTGTGGGGAATCAACCTCTATCCTGAGATGGACGGTGAGGACTTCGTGGAGTTCGATTCGATGATAAACATCCGTCCCGGACAGGGAAACCGCGGTCGCGACGTGCAGGATGCCGACACGCGGCAGAGAATAATTGAAACCGTAAACTACCTGTTGCCATGAAAATGGAGTTTCAGCACAAGGAGTTGGCCAATGGTCGGTGGGCACAGATGACGTTGGCAGAGCAGATGCTCAACATCGGCAGCGAAGTCTCTCGTGCCAACCGTTGGCGAAGCAAGGGCAACGAAGAACAATGTCACCGTGCCGCCGACCGAGCGTTGGAGCTGGTGTCGCTCACCATCGATGCCCACAAGAACCGTGCAGGATTGAGGGAGTTGTGCCGCCTCTACGAAGTGATGGCCGACTACTATTACGGCGATAACGTCTACCAGACCGACCCTCAGCAACTGCAACGATACTTTGACGTTTTCTATTACGCATGCAAAAGGTGATTGAACAGAAGGTGAATGAAAAAGCCCCCAATCAGCGATGGCTGGTTGGGGGCTTTGATTTGTTGGCGAAGCAGCTTACTTCACTATCGTCACCTTGCGGGCGGGATAGTCGCCGACCTGTATCAAGTAGATGCCCGAAGCAGATAGTTTTTTTCTTCGAACCGACAAAGAATTAGGGGGAAAAAATGAAAAAAAATCCTCCGTTCTTTCTCCACTGTGTCTCCACTGATTCTACACTGATTCTCCACTGGGCTCCACTACTTCAGTGTAGGATCAGTGTAGGATCAGTGTAGAATCAGTGTAGACATAGTGCAGTCATATTGCAGTCCCTTCGGAGGGATTTTCATTCGTCATCGTTCTCTTGCAGCACGGGGGGAATGGTGAATTGGGTGCGGCAGGAGGAAAGCAGATGGTGCCCTATGGGGCAGTGCAGACACTGACGGGGTGTGCAGTACTCGTTGTAGAGCTGGAGGAGCGCCTGACTGTGGGCGGCATTGTCGGCGACGATTTTGGCCGCTGCCCACTGTCGGACGATATGGTTGCGTTCGGGCGGCAGCTGCCCGAGGAGGGCGACGGCTCGGTCGCGATAGCGGGTGTCGTCGTGCTGGACACCGTACTCGAAGAGCAGGGGCACCCAACTGTTGATAATCAGGATGTCGGTGAAGGCGGTGCCGACCCGTTTGTCGCGGGGGGTGCTCTCGGTGTCGAAACGGTAGTGGTCGTTCCAATAGGGCGAGGTGCCGAAGACGAAGCAGCGACGCAACTCGTCAATGGTCTCAATTTCAAGCAGTCGCGAGAAGAGGTGGCTGCTCGACGAGAGGAGGGTGGCGAGCTGGGCGATGCGAAGGGTGGGGAAGTTGGCGGGTCGCAGACGGAAGAAATGCCACAGGTGCCCGTTCATCGGGGTCAGGTGGTAGGCGGTGCGGAGATAGCGGTACTCGTTCTGCAGCCGTTGCGGATAGTCGTCGCGGAACGTCCCTTCGAGCAACCCTGCCTGCCCGAAGAGCAGGGCTTCGACGCGGAAGGGGTTGTCCTTGATTTTGGCGACGACGGAGAGGGGGGTGATTTTGGCCAACAGTTCGAAGGCATAGGCGTTGACTTTGCCCCCGAGATAGCGTGCCACCATGTAGTAACAGGTGCTTTCCCAATGGTTCAGGCTGTCGGCAAGGAGCCGTTGCACGTCGGTCGCTTTGCGTTGCAGCCGCTCGACGAGCATTCGGTCGAGGGTGTTGCCCAGTATCAATGGCGGCACCTCCTGTATCTGGAGCATGCAGGGGATGGAAACGGGGATTTGGGGTTGGACGAGCCGCGAATAACGCTCCCAGATGTCGGTGGGGATGAGCTCCTGTACCTCGACGGTGGGCATCGATTGCCCTTGCTGGTTGTAGACGGGGCCGTCGTTGGTGTAGACGACGTGCAACACCACGTTGTTGTAGGCTGGGTCGGCTTGGTGATGGTGGAGGTACCAGTCGGTGGCTTTGACGTGTATCTCGACTTGCCCCACCCAACGAAGGTTGTCGATGACGACTTGCGATTCCTGGAAATCGGGCCCCGAGTCGTGGTTGTAATGACCTGTGCGTACCACCTCGACCGCCTTGCCGTCGGTGGTGACCAACGGCGCCGTGAACAGCCGATGCTGCCAAAGGTAGTGCAGGAACGCCTCGGTCATGACGGCTACTTGAACATGTCTTTCATACGGTCGAAGAAGCCGCGTTCCTCTTTGGAGGGATGGGGCTGGAAGTTGGGCATCTTGGCGAGCCGCTCCAACAGTTCACGCTCCTCTTTGTTGACGGTCTTGGGCACCCAGACGTTGACGCTCAGCAAGAGGTCGCCGCGTCCGTAGCCGTTGACGTCGGGCAAGCCTTTGCCTTTGAGCCGCAACACTTTGCCCGAGGGGGTGCCGGGCTCTATCTTGATTTTGGCTTTGCCGTTGAGGGTGGGCACTTCGATGGTGGCGCCTATGGCGGCTTCGGCGATGGTGACGAAGACGGAATGGTAGAGGTTGTTGTCGCTACGCTCGAACTGGTCGTGGGGCAACTCCTCGATGACGACTATCAGGTCGCCAGGGATACCGCCGCGGGGGGCGGCATTGCCACGTCCCGAGATGGAGAGTTGCATGCCGTCGGCGACACCTGCGGGGATGTTGATGGTGATGATTTCCTCCTCTTTGACGATGCCGTCGCCGTGGCAATGGGGACATTTGTCTTTGATGATGCGTCCTTCGCCACCGCAATGGGGACAGGCCGACTGGGTCTGCATCTGTCCCAGGATGGTGCGTCGCACCTCGGTGACGACTCCTGTGCCGTGGCAATGGGAGCAGGTCTCGTAGTTGTTGTTCTTGGCTCCTGTGCCGCCGCATTGCTTGCAGGCGACATATTTGTTCACCTTGATGCGTTTCTCGCAGCCGCGGTCGATTTCCTCGAGGGTGAGCTTCACTTTGATGCGGAGATTGGAGCCGCGTGTCACGCGACGACCGCCGCCGCGTTGTCCGCCGCCGCCGAAGCCGCTGAACCCGCCGCCGCCCCCGAAGAAGGAGCCGAAAATGTCGCCGAACTGACTGAAGATGTCGTCCATGTTCATGCCCTGTCCGCCGCCGAACCCACCTGCTCCGTCGAGACCGGCATGTCCGAACTGGTCGTAACGTGCCCGCTTGTCGGCATCGCTCAACACGCTGTATGCCTCGGCAGCCTCCTTGAACTTCTCCTCGGCCTCCTTGTCGCCAGGATTGCGGTCGGGGTGGTATTTCAAGGCAAGTTTGCGGTAGGCACTCTTTATTTCGTCGGCTGATGCGTTCTTCTGAACGCCCAACACTTCATAATAATCTCGTTTTGCCATAGGGATGATGTCTTTAGTGCTTATAGGGTATAAGGGGAAAGGAGGGGGTTAGATGGCAACGACCACCTTGGGGTGACGCAACACTTTGTCGTTGAGGTAGTAGCCTTTCTCGACAACGTCCATGATGATGTTCTTCTGCGTCTCGTCGGCAGCGGGCATCTGCATCACTGCGTCGTGGATGTTCTCGTCGAACTTCTCGCCTTTGCACTCAATGGGTTTGAGCCCTTTCTGCTGAAGGGTGGTCATCAGTTTGTTGAAAATCAACTGCAGCCCCTCGCGGGCGGCTTCGTCCTGGGTGTTCTGCAAGGCACGCTCCATGTCGTCGACAATGGGAAGGATGGCTTTGATGACATCCTTGCCGCCGTTGAGAATGAGGTCGGCTTTCTCGGCACTGGTGCGTTTGCGGTAGTTCTCGAATTCGGAGTAGAGGCGGACATACTTGTCGTTCATCTCGGCCAACTTCTCGCCCATCTCCTGGATTTTGTCCTGGGGTTTCTCTTTCTTCTTCTTGCCGTCTTTCTCTTTCTCGGGCTTCTCGTCCTGCTCTTTCTCGGCTTCGGCAGCCGCCTCGTTGATAATCTTCTCGGCGTTCTCGACGTCGGGATTGTTCTCGGTGTTGGGCTGCTCCTGGTTCAGTTCCTCTTGGGGATTCTCGTTTTCGTTCATATGCTGTATTCTCTTTTTTTTCTTGTTGTTGAATATCTTCATCGGCTCCTCCTTATCAATAATATTGCCAACAGTCGTCTATTCTGCCACATTGTCAGTAGACGGGGCGGTAGGGAATGGGTATTGCGACCGTTGCGGGCGTTGGTCGGTGAGCAGTCGGAACCCTTTCAGCCGCTGCTTGTCGGCGGGCAGCAGTTCGAGGGGGTAGGTCTGCATGTCGGGGTTGCCCATGGTCACCACCCTGTGGGGCTGTCGGTCTTTGAAATAGATACGCATGTCGCTGCCCATGCCGTAGTTGACTCCCACCAAGAGTTTGCGTCGCTGGGGGTTCTCTTCGGTGATGTAGTAGAGCATCTCGGCACT
Organism: uncultured Bacteroidales bacterium; assembly: GCA_905236405.1. Lineage (GTDB taxonomy): Bacteria > Bacteroidota > Bacteroidia > Bacteroidales > P3 > Colimorpha. The sequence goes on along the minus strand of CAJOQB010000068.1, from coordinate 6,560 downwards.
GCCCAAGACGTCGGCATAATGTGGCTCGCCCTGAAGGAAATGGACGTCGCAGTCGCGTCCCTTGGCTTGGTTGAACTTGGTCGGGTCGAGCTGCTCGAAGGCAAAGGTGTTGTTGCGTAATTCGGCCAATCGGAGCCCGTTAGTGTCGCGGTAGAGGTGGATGGTGTCCGCCGAGCACTGGAAGGTGTCGTACCACACCACGGGGTCGTGATAGAGCGAAATGACCGAGTCGGCGGCAAGGTAATAAAGCGAGTCGCTGACTGCCTGCACGTCTTTGCGGTATAGCCGCACGGAACGATAGGCGGTGAGGCTCTCCATCTGTCGGTTGTCGTCGTTGACCACATGGATGGTGTCGGCTCGGACAAAGAGGCTGTCGCCGTGGCTGTCGACCTGCACCACCAAGGCGCTGTCGGTCACCAAGGAATAGTGCTCGGCTTGGTTGCTCTCGCCAAAACCGCCCATGCAGGCGATGTCGTTGATGGAGTCGAATAACCACACGTGCCCAAAGGCCAACCCGTGTTTGTTGTCGTGGTAATAATGCAGGGTGTCGCCCGTCAGTTGATGGTGGTCGTGTGTCCACACGTGCGACGCTTGGGTCGAGAGGGCATAGTTGGAAGAGGTGTTGTAGGAACCTTCTTCGCTGTACATCGTGGCGGAGTCGGAGTAGATATGGGTGGGGCTGACAAAATAGGCGGTGTGGTTGTTGGTATTATATAATAAGGTGTCGGTCTCCAATCGGGCCGAGGTGTCGAAGAGGATGACTTCGTTGTAGATGTAGAACTCTTTGCTGTTGGCGTCGTAGCGTCCGATACGGCTTTCGAGGTTGATGTCGTTGTTCGACGAATGGCCCCAGGTGTCGTAGAATGCAAGATTGGCATTGCGGTCGTACGTCAGTTTGTCAGTCATCAGTATCGTCGCGCCGTCGACCAATATGACCTGTTTGCCACGGATGTTGATGATTTTGGTGTTGCCGTTGTAGACCAAATGGTCGCCGGTGAGGGTGGTGGTGTCGCTGATGTCGATACGGATGTTGCGAAAGGCGGTGAAGTCGTTGCGTTTCATGTCCAGCAACGCCGAGTCGGCATACAGGTGCATACCGTCGTGCATGGCATGGACGCCTTGATAAAGTATCCACACATCGCTGTTGTCGGGGTGGCGCGACCCCATGCCCGACTCGTACTGGATGACCCTTTGCGACCACAACGGGGTGGAGCCTGCCAGCAGGAGTAGTAACAATACAACTGTCTTACAATACTTTATCATGCCGATGTAGATTATTTGCGAATTGCAAAGGTAAGGAAAAAAATCCAATCGTCAGCAGTGTCGCAAAAACACAGGAGGATTCCCAAGGGAACCCTCCTGCTCAACGAATTACTATGAAAAAGATTACTTTTATTGTTTGCTATTTCAGCACACGGGGTCCCAGACGATCCATGGCACAACGGAAACCAATCCATGCGGTGCTACGGTCTTGGTCGTAGTAGCGACGGGTGCCAGGTTGCAGATAGTAGGCACGGTCGTTCCAGCTGCCACCCTTGACCACACGCACTTTGTTGCCAATGAGCGAGGAGACGGGGTCGCCGCTCGTTCCGCGAGCCACACGACGGTACATCTGGTTGGTGACCGAGTCGGGGTTGTTCATATTGAGACCTTCGTCCTCGAACGAATCCTCCTCATCGTCACCCACGGTGACCCATTCGGTGATTGCACCCTGCGACTGGTAGTCGTAGATGTTGCTGCTGTAGTCACCATCCAGATAGTTGATGTTGTCGGCGGTGCGGTAGTTGCGACGGTTCATGTCGTCGTCGACATTCTTATAGATGATGCCACCTGTGGTGTCGTTGATGGCAATCTCTTCATCGATATAGGTGGGCATACGGTAGACGTTGCCACGGAAGGGGTTCATGTCTTCGCCACCCACGGGGTTGACGTCTTTACGATAGACATCGGCTGTCCACTCCGACACGTTGCCTGCCATGTGATAGAGACCGTAGTCGTTGGGGAAGTACCACTTCACAGGAGCCGTGTAGTCCCAGCCGTCGTTGAGGTTGCCTGCCACGCCCATGGCGTCGCCACGGCTACGCTTGAAGTTGGCAAGGAACTGTCCGTAGTATTTCTTGTTGGCACTGCGGAGCGAGGTACCAGCCCAAGGATAGGTCTTGTGCTCGATGATACGCTCGTCGTAGGTGTTGCCTACAAGACCCAGAGCGGCAAACTCCCACTCTGCCTCGGTCGGCAGACGGTAGTTGGGCAGAAGGATACCGTCCTCGCGACGCACCTGACGCGGTTCGCCACCTGCAGCGGGGTCGAGGTTCTCCAACTCGTTCTTGCTCTCGCCACGATACTGTCCAGCCAAGTAGACATCGGTCTGGAAGGCTGTCTCGCCGCGCAACTCGGTCTGGTCGAGAACGATGATGCCTTTGTCGACAAGGATCTTCTCGTTGACGCGGTCGGTACGCCAGACGCAGAACTGGTTGGCCTGCTCCCAGGTGACACCCACCACGGGATAGTCGTCGTAGATGGGGCTCTGGAAATAGAAGTCCACCATCTCCTCACGCCAAGCCAGCTTGTCACGCCATGCGTTAGTGTCGGGATAGATGGCGCGTACACGCTCGGGATATTCCTCGCCGTAGGCACGCTGCATCCAATATACAAATTCGCGATAGCTGATATTCGATACTTCGGTCTCGTCCATATAGAACGACGAAACGTTGACGGTGTGAGCCACGTTGTTCCACTCGAAACGTGCGTCGTCGCTCACGCGACCCATCGTAAAGGAACCACCTTCGATGAAGACAAGTCCGGGACCGGTCATCTGCTCGTTGTAGGGCGATTTCTCGAAACCACCCCATTCAGAGTCGTTGAGGTTCCAGCCAGTAACAGCCGATTTCTGCTTGCTGCAAGCCGTCAGCAAAAGACATGCAACGGCAAAGAGACAAACGGTTTTTAAAACTTTCATAGTATATGCGATTTTTCTTTTATTCCTCTTTATTACGCAAAATGCGGGAAAATGTTCCAATCAATAGAAAATAAATCTTCAACTTTTAGAAGCTCGGACAACGGATGGCCTTCACTCTTTGCTTCTTCTCAGGACAAGGGAGCATAAGACCCACGCTGAGTTCATGAGCACCGTTGGTGTTGTTGGCCATCGTCGAGACGGTCACGTCGTAGGAATAACCCACCTTGAAATAGTCTTGCTGCACACCCACCATGAAGATGAAGGCATCGGGGTTCCAAGGGCTCTGTCCTTCGACAGCGGTCAAGCCGTTGCGATACCACAGACCCACCAAGAAGGGCATCCAGTCGAGGTAGACACCATAGTTGAAATAGTGGCAGCCTGCCTGGAATTGATAGATAAGATTGGGCGAAATCACAGGAGTGCCGAGACCCAACGACGAGGTGCGGCGTGCCTCCTCCGAAAGATTGATAAGTCCACCTACGTTGGCTGTCAGCTTGATGGGCAGCTTGGTGACACCATAGAAGCCGTTGCTGGGCTGCGTGAGGTGCTGGGCGGAGAAGCCTGCATACCATGCGGGTCCGTAAGCCAAGGCACCTGCGGCGAAGTCGAGATACCACACGTTGGTGTTCTCGGGCTCCTGTGCCGAGGTGGCGTTGATGAAACCGTTGATACGGTCAATCATATCGGGGAAACGCAGGTTCGCCCAGTCAAGGCTGGTGTTGACGATACCAGCTTGCAAGGCGGCACTCACATACACCTCTCTGCCAGCTTGGAAGCGGAACGCATACATCACGTTGGCCATGGTGGTCGACAGAGCACCGTGGTCACCCTGACGGTCGGCAAACACCAACGCACCAACACCGCCGTGCAGGTCGTCGATATACTGGTCGTACGATGCCGACACCGTGGTGAAGGCACTGACCAATTTGGGCCACTGGTTGCGGAAATTCAGATTAACACGAGGGCAAATCTTGGCACCAGCAAAAGCGGGGTTATAGTACAGCGGATTGCTGTAGAATTGAGAGAACGTAACGTCTTGTGCCTTCACACCCTGACCTGCGATGAGGAGGATGGCTACGAGGGCAAGGATTTTCGTCAATCTTTTCATATTTCTATACTATACAATTGTTCAATAAGGCATAAAAATTAATTGGCAATATTACGACTTTCTTTTGAATAACAAGCAATTCTTTGAAAAATATTTTCAAAATAACTAATATTCATATGGTTGTGATACGGCCTATTTGGACTTTTCCTTGTTTTTTTAAGCTGCAACGGCACTCAAAAAAAGATTTTTGCCCTTTTTTCGAGTGCCGCTTTTGTCCGTTTTTTCGGACATAGACGGGTCAGCGAAAAGTCAACGTTGGGTGATTATTCAGGGTCGTCCTCTCCCTCGAATGGCAAAGCCCCAAGATATCTGTCGAAGTCGCTTTGGAACAGACGATCTTGCACAATGCGGTATTTCTCGAATTCCGTTTCCGCATGTTCCTTGGCTTCTTCTGCAGTCACGGTTCCAGCGGTTTGCAGCACTTCGTTACCACCAGCCGTCAGAATGGTGTCTATCTGCTTAGCCCAGTCTTCCATCGTCATAGGGATATGCCGTTTGGCCATTCGCTCTGCCAATTCCAATGCACCGTTCACCAACTGCCCCATATCTGCGAGTTCCATCTTTTTCAGATAATTCTTGGCTATCGACACATCGGTTTTCACAATCTTACCGTCAGGTGCGTTCTCCCATGTGGTCAGTCCCATATGTTCCTTGTTGGCATCGGCTCGTTCCACTATCAGTTCAGCTGCTGTACGACCATGAACAGCATAGTGCATCTTGTTCTGCATCATCTTGAAGAAGAGCCTTGTTGTCGGGGCATCACGGTTGTAATCAATGGCTGTGGCATAGATGTCCGTCAGTTTCTGGTAGAAACGCCGCTCAGAGAGACGGATCTCCCTAATCTCAGCCAACAGGTGTTCGAAGTAGTCTTCGCCCAAGAAAGAACCGTTCTCCATGCGTTTGCGGTCAAGCACATAGCCTCGGATAGCGAACTGACGAAGAACGCTGGTAGCCCATTGGCGGAACTGGGTGGCACGGATGGAGTTCACGCGGTAGCCAACGGCAATGATGGCATCGAGGCAATAGAACTGGGTTTGATATGTTTTACCGTCGGATGCAGTATGTGCAAATTTTGCACATACTGCATCTTCCTTCAATTCGCCCGAAGCAAAGATGTTGCCCAAGTGTTTTGTGATAACGCTTCTGTCGCAGTCAAACAATGTTGCCATTGCTTTCTGCGTACACCACAAGTTCTCGTCTCGGTAGAACACCTCAATCCCTTGTTCCTTGTTTTCTATCTGGAAGATAAGGAATTCAGCTGTGCTGTTTCTTATTTGCAGTTGATGTGCCATGTTATCTCAATGGGTCACTCGATGCTCTCGAAATGGGCGATAAAGGTCTCGGATTGGGTGACTTTGAAGGTGTATGGGTTTTCGAGGATGCTGTCGTTCCAGTCCTTGAAACGGTAGCCTTCGTAGGGGACGGCATCGATGCGGCACATGGTGGCTCCGTCCTCTATCCATACATACAGTCCTGTGTAACCTTGGTTGTAATTGTCGGAACGGGTGGCGACGGCATAACCGTTGACATTCATTTGACGGAACAGGTCATTGGGGTCGATTTCGCACGAGGTGAAGGCCAGACCTCCAAAGAGTACCAACGTCAGGAGGAAAACATGTCTAAATTTTTTCATAGGATAGTGGTTTAGTTTTTAATAAAGTGAATTCTAAAGGTTGCGTGATATGATTACCGTATGTCGCTCCAGTCGATGGGGGAAAGTCCTTGCTGTTCCAACAGTCGGTTGCATTGCGAGAAGTGACGGCAGCCGAAGAATCCGCGATAGGCCGACAGGGGCGAGGGATGGGGGGCGGTGAGGATATGATGGCGGCTACGGTCGATGAACTGTGCTTTCTGTATGGCGTAGCTTCCCCAGAGGAGAAAGACAACACCTTGACGCCCTTGCGAGAGGGCTTGGATGGCGGCGTCGGTGAAGGTCTCCCAACCGTGCCGCTGGTGGGAACCTGCTTGATGGGCACGTACGGTGAGGGTGGCGTTGAGGAGGAGAACTCCCTGCTCTGCCCATCCGCTGAGGTCGCCACGGGTGGTGGGCAGGTTGAGCTGCAGGTCGTCGTTAATCTCTTTGATGATGTTGACCAACGAGGGGGGAACGGCGATGCCGTCGGGGACGGAGAAGCAGAGCCCTTGTGCCTGTCCTGGTTCGTGATAGGGGTCTTGTCCGAGAATGACCACCTTGACTTTGTCGAAGGGGGTGCTGTCGAAAGCACGGAAGATGTGACTCCCAAAGGGATAGCAGGTATAGCGTGACCGTTCGGCAACGAGAAACTCCTTCAACTGTGCGAAATAGGGGGCTTCGAACTGCGGCTTTAGCACGTCATACCAACTGGGGTCTATCTTGACTGACATGGATATCTCATTTTTCCCTTATGGCGTTATCACGTAATAACGTCATAACGTATTACAATAGAAATGAATTGTACTTCTTTTCTTTGCCTATCTGGCTGGCGATGCCGTGTCCGGGGAGGACGCGGTAGT
>CAJOQB010000067.1 GCA_905236405.1 uncultured Bacteroidales bacterium | reverse complement strand
TGTTGGACGGCTTGATGCAGGGCAGCCTGGCCTATGCCCGTGTGCGTCCCATTTGTCACCATGTCTGCCCGTATCACGACACCACCAGCTACGGCGCGTGGACAGACACCCTCTTCTTCGTGGTGCCGACCGACACCACTCCCTGCCCCGTTGTCCACGGATTGGCAGCGTCATGGATGGACACCGACTGTGTCCATATCTCGTGGACACCCGTCAACGACCAGAGCACCTACCAGCTGAACTATGCCGAGGCCGACTCACTCTTTGAGACAGGCACCTTTGTCAATTGCCCCCATCCCTATGTACAAGTCTGTGGATTGCAGACCAACAAAGGCTACAAGATGAGGGTGCGCACCCCCTGCACGACAGGCATGGCCAGCGAAGGCTACGGTCCGTGGAGCGACACCCTGCTGTTCAACCCCCAACCCACAGGCATCGACGATGTGGAGCAGGGCGGCCTCCGCCTCCGTCCCAACCCCGCCCGCGACCGCCTGACAGTGGAGCGGGACAACGCCGGTCCCGCCACCCTCGAGGTGTTCAACGCCAAGGGGCAGAAGGTACTGGTGCAGACTTCCGACCAAGCCACTGTCACACTCGATGTCTCTTCCCTCGTGGCAGGCAGCTACCTGCTCCGCGTCACCACCACCGAGGGCTCCTCGGTCCGCAGCTTTGTGGTGGGAAGAAAATAATATTATCACAATAGAAACGATAAAATTGTTTGTAGACAAAAGAGGCTCCTCTGTGAAGACCGGCCTCTTTTATTAATGACCGATTTGGGTTAAACAAGTCAAAGGAAACAACTGTGTGGATGAAAATGCGGTTTGTGTAAGTGTATTGAAATCAGTTTTCTGTGATTTATTTCTTGATGGTTTGGAAAAAATGTGTAATTTTGCAATGCTTAATGTTGTTGTGATATTTACGCATGTTACTCATCTATGTCCCCAAGATAACCAACCGCATTGGATACACCCTCAAGGTGCTGTTCAGGATAGTGCTACGAACCGATTTCGAGATAACGACCGACAGGACGTTGTTCGAAAGCCATCAAGGGCCGCGGCTCTGCTACTGCCGTGAGAGAGTGGGCGACAGTGTGTGGGTGAAGTCGACAGAACTGTTGCTCCAAACCACGGTGATGGAACATGACCTCCATATCTATCAAGAGGGTGACACGGCGGCGTTCTATCCTGTTTACGGTCACGACTTGGATTTCTCTTTCGACCTGTTGGCGGCTTCGTTCTTCATGCTCTCGCGTTACGAGGAATATCTCCCCCACAGGAGCGACATGCATGGCCGTTTCACGGCTGAGACCAGCATCGCCTCGGAGCACGGATTCCTGCAGACGGCTGTGGTGGAACGGTGGGCGGATATGTTGGCTGGCAAGCTGAAGGAACGCTTTCCCGACTGGTCGCTGCCCGAACGTCAGTTCGACATGGTGAACACCATCGATATCGACGCGGCTTACTGTTACAAACACAAGGGGATGGTGAGAACCATGTTGGGATTGAGCCGCGACTTGATAGGCCACCGCAACCCCGAGGAGGTGCTGTTACGCCGAAGGGTGGTGATGAACAAAGAACGCGACCCGTTCGACACGTTTGACTATCTGCTCGACCTGAAGATGCAACATCGCAGCATCCCGATGGTTTTCTTTGTGCTGATAGGCGACTACAGCCAGTACGACAAGGCCATCAACTACCACTCGGAGGAGTTCCGTGGGTTGCTGAAACATCTGGGTGACTATGCCAAGGTGGGGCTCCATGCCAGCTATGTCTCGTTCGACGAACCAAAAAAGGTGGAGATAGAAAAGCAGCGGTTAGAGCAAATCATGAACAGGACCATCGTCCGCAACAGGTCGCACTTCCTCCGGATGCGGCTGCCGATGACCTACCGTGTGCTGATGCGGGCGGGCATAGAGCATGACTATACGATGGGGTATGCCGAGGTGTCGGGGTTCCGTGCCGGCATTTCCACGCCCTATCCCTTCTTCGACTTGAACACCGACAGCGAGATGCTGCTGACTATCCACCCTTTTGCAGTGATGGACGCCACGCTGAGACGCTACCAGCATCTGGGCCCCGAGGAGGCTTGGCCTGTATTGAAACAGCTGATGGACGAGGTGGCTCGTGTGCGTGGCACGTTCTCCAGCATCTGGCACAACGAGAATCTGAGCGAGATGTTTGGATGGGAGGGCTGGCGTTCGGTGTACGAACAGATGTTGGATTATGGTGAAACTTTGAAAACAAACAAGATATGATAGTGGTAACAGGTGCTGCCGGTTTTATTGCGAGTGCTGTCGTGGGTGGTCTGAACGCGACGGGCAGGGATGACTTGGTGCTGGTGGACGATTTCGACCGTCTCGACAAGAGAGACAACTGGCAGAAGAAGCATTATCTGCATTTGGTGGACCGCAAGGTGCTGGATGCGTGGCTCGAGGCACATGGCGACGAGGTGGAGGCTGTGGTTCATCTCGGGGCTCGCAGCGACACCACCGAGTTCCGCTGGGAGGTGTTCCAAGAACTGAACCTGGATTATACAAGGATGGTGTGGAGACATTGCTGTCGTCGAGGGATACCGTTGATATATGCTTCGAGCGCTGCCACCTACGGCAATGGCGACTTGGGCTACAGCGACGACCATTCGATAGTGGAAAGGCTGCAGCCGCTCAACCCCTACGGTCGGTCGAAAAACGAGTTCGACAAATGGGCGTTGTCGCAAACGGAGCAGCCGCCGTTCTGGGCGGGTCTGAAGTTCTTCAATGTCTACGGTCCCAATGAATACCACAAGGGAAGGATGGCTTCGGTGGTGCTGCACACGTTCGACCAGGTGAAGTCGACGGGGGCGATGAATCTCTTCCGCTCCCATCGGCCCGACTATGAGGACGGGATGCAACTGAGAGATTTTGTCTATGTAAAGGATGTGGTGAAGGTGATACTCTTCCTGCTGGAACGCAAGCCGGAAAGCGGACTCTACAATGTTGGCACGGGACAGGCGCGTCCTTTCTTGGAGTTGGCCCAGTCGACGTTCGACGCATTGTCTTTGCCGCACAACATCCATTTTATCGATATGCCTGTCGACATCCGCGACAAGTATCAATATTTCACCGAGGCGGACATCGCCAAGCTTCGTCGGGTAGGATATGACGAGCCTTTCTTCTCGCTTCGCGAAGGGGTGAAGGACTATGTAACCCATTATCTTGTACAACATCAATACCTATAAACGATGAACTATAAATCCAAATTGCATAGAATCAAGGCGTTTGTTTTCGATTTCGACGGTGTGATGACCGACGGGAGCGTCTGGACGCTGGCCAATGACGAGACGGTGAGATACGGCAACGTCAAGGATGGGTATGCCATCCAGTATGCTGTGAAGAAGGACTATGTGGTGGCTTGTCTGTCGGGTGCCACTTCGCAAAGCATCGCCAACAGAATGAAGGCTTTGGGCGTGGAACAATGCTATATGGGCTGTGCCAACAAGATGGAGACTTATGTCCAGTTCTTGAAGAAGAACGGGCTGGAGGAGGAGGATGTTTTGGTGATGGGGGACGACATCCCCGATTACGAGGTGCTGCAACATTGCGGGGTGGCCACTTGTCCTGCCGACGCTGCCCATGAAATCAAGGAGATTGTGGATTATATCTCGATTTTCGAGGGGGGACGTGGATGTGTGAGAGATGTCATCGAGCAGACGCTGCGTCTACAGCAGATGTGGTTTCATCCCGATGCTGTGAACTGGTAGATAATCATTCAGGCAGTCAATCGATTGGATTGCTGCCTCATAAATATTATGCCTATGGGTAAACGACTCATGGTGCTGATGCTCCTACTGACAGGGGCGTTGGCACTCAGATCGCAAGGAGCCTTCGGCGGCGACACGCTGATGCCGTACAAGATGAGGGCTACCTACTATAGCGACAAGTTTGTGGGCCGCAAGACTTCAAGTGGCGAGGTGTTCAAACAGGATCGCTACACCGCCGCTCACAAGACGATAAAAATGGGAACGTTGTTGTTGGTCACCAATCCGGCCAACGGAAAGCAGGTGATTGTCAAAGTGAACGACAGATGCCCCAAGGTGGGGGTCCTGGATTTGTCGAAGAAGGCGGCACGAAGCATCGGCGTCTCTTCGTCGACGGTCACCGTCCAAGTGTTGCCTGAACGTTTCGTCACCTACTGGGAACGGCAGGACGAGATGAAGGATTTGTTTGAAAATGGCGATTTCATGGCATTCGCGGGCACGCTGCCTGTCAACAAGACGGTGCCGCTGCCTGTGGAC
>CAJOQB010000066.1 GCA_905236405.1 uncultured Bacteroidales bacterium | reverse complement strand
CTTTTGACACGAATGAGGATGGCAAAATAAGACTAAAGGGATATATCGGTACAGGCCTGATTTTTTGTGATTATATTCCTTTATTTTTTATTACGGACATAGAACCTATAGATCAAGTACAATGAAAAGAATATTTATATTTATTATCTTCATCGGATTGGTGTTCCGTATTGAAGCTCAGCAACAAATCACAATAAACGAAGCAATGGCGTCAGCACGGTCATATTTTGGAGAGGATGCATCAAGGGGAGAAAATGGGATCTCAATCGGTCGAGTGTTTGTCGACATTAATGAGCATGGGGACACTATTCTCTACCAAGTGTTTAATCAAGATAGTGGCTATGTGTTGCTGGCGGGAAGCAGGGCATGCACTCCTTTGTTGAGTAAAGGCCATGGTGACATAGCCTCGTCTCTATGGTCCGACAGTAGTTCCATACCCGGAGGTCTGTGGGACTTGTTGACATGGTACAGGAGACAGATAAACTATTGCTTTCAGAACGACACTGTCACTCTTGCCTATGCCAACGAATGGAATATGCTGTGCAACAACATCGTTCCAAGCGTACCCGCGGAAAGAGAATTGGAGCCTTACGTGTTACCATTGCTGACAAGCACATGGGGACAGACGTTTTCAAACGACGTAATGGATTTAAATGCATATAACTATTACGCAGACACAGGAAACTGTGTTAATGGCAATCACTGCCCTGTAGGCTGTGTCGCTGTCGCTTTGGGACAAGTGATGAACTATTGGAAGCATCCACAGTTTATGTTTCAAATGCCCTATCAATTTGACTGGTGCAATATCACGGACAACTTAAGAACTAGTAGCCCCAATTATTTCGAAGAGCGAAAAGCAATTGCATATCTATTGAGAAAATGTGCTGATTCAGTTATAACGTTATTCTGCCATAAAAGCTATATCCCAGATTGTGAGCAATCCAGTGCTGATATGGAGAATAATCTGGTTCAGGCATTAATGAGTTTTTATTACAAAGAGGCTTCTTATTCTGAAAAATATTTGATTGAGGAGCTGTGGTTACGAAGAATAAAAAATGAGATAAGCAATGGACGTCCTGTGATTTATAGTTCGTCTGGCGAGCAAGGTTGTCATTGTTATGTGTGTGATGGATATAACACGGATGGACTGTTCCATATTAACTGGGGACATTATGGCTGGTATGATGGTTATTTTTCGTTGAACAATCTGAACCCAAACAATATTCTTTTCAATGATAATCATGCAGCAATATTCAAGATTGAACCAGAAAACATAACATCGAGCTTTTATTGCGATTTCCCTTTGAACATTGAATCGTTTTATACCCTTTTCTACAATAATAATCATAATTCAGGCTGGCATCCATACCAGATTGTACCCAACAATACAACAGACCTGATAAGTGTACCGGAAAACTATCCAGACAGTCTGAGGACCATACCGACAGGTGCCTATTCTGTCTACGAGGCACACCAATCTATCACATTGGTTCCTGGTTTCCATGCCGAGTGGGGGTCAGACTTCACGGCTCGCATCACGCCATGTTCATTATGTGACGAGACACGGATGTTAGAGATAGGGACATTGACGGAAGAGAACGCGACAGACACAGTCGGGACGGAAGAGAATTCCGAGAGGATGCTGTTGCACCATTCGGATTCGACCTACCTGATAGAACCTTCGCAGGTCAGACTGTACCCCAACCCGACAACAGGGAAGCTGACCGTTGAGGGATTGTCAGGGGCAACCAACATCCAGATATACGATGTCAAAGGCATGTCGGTTTTCCGCTGGTACGTGGAGAGCCGGTCGGGAGAGGGTTTCGTCCTGAATGTATCGGCTCTCCGTCAGGGAACCTATATCGTCAGAATCTTGACAAAGGAGAACAAAGTACTGATAGGACGGTTCGTCAAGGAGTAATGAACGTTTGTATTAATACATGCTTAACCATGAAATTCATGTAAGAAAGCCCCGCATTGGGACGTGTGTCGTCAATGTCGGGGCGAGAAAAAGAAAGGTGCACTCGCAGGGAGAACGGTAGATTAAGAAACACGCCTCTTCCGCTCTTCCCTGCCACCCTGCACCCGAGGCACCGAAGGCCAAGCCTCACGAATGCCATCAACATAACGTGAGGCGGCAAAAGATATTGTGTAAGAAACGTCTTTGTTGATGTTATACACATTTTATAATACCTTTAAATTCAATTTTATTAACATCTTAATTTTTTCAAAATGAACTATAAGAAATTTTTCACGATACTTGTCGGGGCGATGTTTGCTTTATGCACCTCCTGCTCCAAAGAGAACACAACGAACATGTCCAACGGCAATTCCGGAGCCAAAGACGATCCCGGCATATTTTACACCTACTATCCTTATATAGGTATGTCATTGGATTATGCGGCTCCATGGTACCACGACCATTATGAAAGCGGGACAATGGAGGAAGTATGTGTACGCACACCCAAAACACATTTGTGCGGAATGACTCTTGTTGTTCTCGACACCATTATGGCATTGATGGAGGAGCCTGATTACGAAATCATCACCGAACCCACGCTGGTGTTCCATAACGGGCATGTGGAATCCATAAAGATACCCACAAACAATATTTCGAGCGACTGGCAACCAGTCATCGACTCTTGTTTTGCAAACGGGATTATCAGACTGGCAGAAAAATGCTATGCCATGCGAAGGGGCACCACTGTTTTGGTCGACTCTGTGGCAGCTGGATCATATACAGCCACCTTCAGCGAGGAAGAGCCCAAGGTGCTCACTATCTATTTCTGATTTAGTTATTCACCAACAGGTGCCTTCCTCGATTAAGGAAGGCACCTTATTAAAACGAAAACAATATGAAGAAAGCAATGATGTTTTTGGCAATGGCCGCGATGCTGCAGACGGCACTTCAAGCCCAGGAGCGGTATCAGGTCGGTCAGTTCTGGTACCAAATCACCTCGGCCAACACCGCGAAAGCGGTTCTGGGCCCGACGTGCCACTTCTATTCGGGCGACGTCACAATGCCCGACTCGGTGATGATAGGGTCGTCGTATTACAGGGTCACGGCCATAGGGAAAGAGTTGTTCTTGCAATCGACAACCCTTCGGACGGTGAGCCTGCCGTCAGGGCTTGAAAGCATCGAGAGTGGAGCCTTTGCATATTGCGAGGGACTCACCGCCATCGACCTTCCAACGTCGCTTCGCCATATTAGCAGCGAGGCGTTCCTGGACTGCCAGCAGGTGACCCATGTCAGGATTCCCGCCAACGTGGAGTATGTCGGGATGGGAGCCTTCGCGGCGATGTCGTCGCTGACGGACTTCAGCGTGGACAGTGCCAACAGCCACTTCTCTGCATGCGACGGCATCCTGTACGACATAAACCGCACAAGGCTTGTGCACTACCCTTCGGGCAGGACAGACGACACGCTGCGGATGGCAGCCACGACGCAGACGATAGCGTCCGGCGCTTTCCGCGATTGTTGCTTCCAGTATATCGAGTGGCCTCCAGCACTCACCGCCATCGAGTCCCGTGCGTTCATCGAATGCGAAAGGCTGGGTGCCGTCACCCTTCCCGCCACGCTGCAGCGTCTGGGCGGAGGAGCGTTTGTTAGTTGCAGCGGTATCCAGTCGGTCTCGTCCTCCTCGCCGCTGTTCCATACAGAGAACATGATGATATACACCGTCAACGTCGACACATTGCTTTCGGTGCCGCACCCTGTCGACACCCTGCGGCTGCCCCTGTCCGTGACTGCCATCGCCGACTTTGCGGTGGCCAACGCCGTGGACTTGAGGCACGTGGTGTGCCCCACGAACCTCGTGAGCATCGGCAAGGGTGCTTTCTCCAGCGACTTCACAACCCCGAGGTCGTATGTTTCGGGTCTCCGCAACATCGAGTTCAACACCAGCCTGAAGACTATAGGTGAAGGTGCTTTCATGTACAGCTACTACTTGGAGTCGGCCCACCTGCCCTCCGGTGTGACCCTTGTGGACACCGGTGCGTTCAAGAACTGTGTGTCGCTGGCAAGTCTCACGCTGCCCGACTCGCTGCGTGAAATCCCCCCGTTGGCCTTCTTCAGCAACCCCATCACCACGCTCTCCATACCGCCCCTTGTGGAACGTATAGGGGTGGAGGCATTCGCCTACAGCGAGCTGAAACAGACGTTGACCTTCCCGCCGTCGGTGCGGGTGATAGAGGCGGGCGCTTTCTACGAGGCATCGCCGACGCTTCGCAAACTGGTGTTCCAAGGCCATATCGACACGCTGGGCGAAAACGCTTTCACCCACCACAACATCCGTAGGGTCTATTTCCATGACAACATGGAGCCTCCTGTCACGTATGCTTCAACCCTCGGCTCGTTGGACAACTGGGCGAAGTTGGACACTATCTATGTGCCATGTGACGCCACTGCCGCATATCAGGACGACACCCTGTGGAACCAGGCCAAAGGTATTGCCGAGATGTGCAACGGTATCATGGAAACGGGCAATGCTTTTAACGCCCACATATACCCCAACCCCGCCCGCGACCGCCTGACGGTGGAGAGACCCGATGCCGGCCCCGCCACCCTCGAGGTGTTCAACGCCAAGGGGCAGAAGGTCATGACAATGACCTCCGAGCAACAGACCGTCACCCTCGACGTCTCCGCCCTCGCGGCAGGCAGCTATCTGCTCCGCGTCACCACAGCCGAGGGCTCCTCGGTCCGCACCTTTGTGGTGGGAAGGTAAAAAGAAAAAGCTTTTTTTCGCTTCGGCATAATAAAACAATCATGACGGCGTTTATCTTTAGTACTAAAGATAACGACAACATGAACCAAGAGCTTTATATCTACAATACCTTGTCCCGCAACAAGGAACTGTTCAAACCGCTGTCGGCACCCCATGTGGGGATGTATGTCTGCGGCCCCACTGTCTATGGCGACCCCCATCTGGGTCATGCCCGTCCGGCCATCACCTTCGACGTGGTGTTCCGCTACCTGCAACACTTAGGCTACAAGGTACGCTATGTCCGCAACATCACCGATGTAGGACACCTGGAATACGACGCCGACGAGGGCGAGGACAAAATCGCCAAGAAGGCTCGGCTGGAACAACTGGAGCCTATGGAGGTGGCCCAATACTACACCAACCGCTACCACGACGCCATGGACGCTCTGGGTGTCAAACGCCCCAGCATCGAACCCCACGCTTCGGGCCATATCATGGAACAGATAGAACTGGTGCAGAAGATTCTCGATGCCGGCTATGCTTACGAGAGCAACGGCTCGGTGTACTTCGATGTACGCAAATACCACGATGACACCCACCGCTACGGACAACTGTCGGGCCGCGTCATCGACGAGATGCTTTCCACCACCCGCGACCTGGACGGTCAGAACGAGAAACGCGAGACTGCCGACTTCGCCCTGTGGAAGAAGGCTTCGCCCGAACATATCATGCGTTGGAACTCACCTTGGAGCGTCGGTTTCCCTGGCTGGCACACCGAATGCACGGCCATGGGCACCAAATACTTGGGAGAAACGTTCGACATCCACGGCGGCGGCATGGACCTGATGTTCCCCCACCACGAGAGCGAGATTGCCCAGCAATGTGCCGTCACCGGCCACGGCCCCTGCAAATACTGGATGCACAACAACATGATTACCATCAACGGCCAGAAAATGGGCAAGAGCTTGGGCAACTTCATCACCCTCGAGGAGTTCTTCACGGGCCAGCACGAAAAACTGGAACAGGCATACAGCCCCATGACCATCCGCTTCTTCATCCTGCAGGCTCACTACCGCTCGACGGTCGACTTCAGCAACGAGGCATTGCAGGCCGCCGAGAAGGGCATGCAGCGACTGCTGCAGTCGTACAAGACCCTCAAGGGGCTTGCTCCCTCCAAAAACTCGAGCGTCGATGTCAGCGGCTACCGCCAACTGTGCTACGATGCCATGAACGACGACTTCAACACGCCTATCGTCATCTCCCACTTCTTCGACATCGCCAAGGTGGTGAACACCGTCAACGACCGCAAGGCCACCCTCACACAAGCCGATATCGACGAGCTAAGAAGTCTCTACGACTCCTTCCTGTTCGACATCCTGGGGCTGCGTGACGAGGCTGCCGGCAACAACACCCAGATTGTCGACGGTCTGATGCAGATGATTCTCGACGTCCGTGCACAAGCCAAAGCCAACAAGGACTGGGCCACCAGCGACAAGATTCGCGACGCCCTGTCGGCATTGGGCATCGCTGTCAAGGACGGCAAAGAGGGCGCCACCTGGGAAATGAGATAACAACGAACCAACACCTACCCACCTTATGGACGTAAACTACAAAGAGCGTATTGACGCCATCATCAACGACCTGGTCAACGTCACCGACTTGAACATCAAGAAGGACATCCTCAACTACATGGTCTACGAGGCTGCCTACCTGCTGGACCAGATGGAGGACGAGCTGCGTATCGACGAGGCTTCCCGTAATTTCTAACTGCCAAGCCTGCCTGCCATGCGAACGATGAGACACCACCTGACGACGCTGCTTGCCATCATCCTGACAACGATGATGGCGGGCTGCTCGGGCGGCTACTCGTTCACGGGAGCCTCCATACCTCCCGAGGCGAAGACCCTCTCGGTGGCTCCGTTCCCCAACTACGCCTCGACAGTGAACCCGCAGCTGAGCCAAAAGCTGACTGACGAACTGCGGAACATGTTCCAGTCGCAGACCAGCCTCAACATCGTCAACGGCGACGCCGACTTGGAGATTACCGGCGAAATCACAAGCTACACCACCCGCGCCTCGGCACTCACCTCGGGCGACGATGTGTCGATGAACCGACTGACCATCACCATCAAGGTACGCTTTATCAACGCCTACGACGAGAAGGCCAACTTCGAACAGCAGTTCTCCCGTTTCCGCGACTACAACGCTTCGCTCAACTTCTCGTCGGTGGAGAGCGGCTTGGTGAGCGAGATTGTCACCGAGCTGTGCGAGGATGTGTTCAACAAGGCTGTGGTAAACTGGTAAGGCATGAAACAACGATTGGCAACACTCATAGGATGGCTGCACGCTGTGGCAGCCTTTGTTGTATACCGCCTGACGATGGCTCCCACGGTCAGTTTCTGGGACTGCGGCGAGTTCATCGCCACCAGCCACAAGCTGATGGTGGGGCATCCCCCTGGAGCCCCTCTGTACCAACTGACGGCCCATCTGTTCACGTTGCTGGCCTCGTCGCCCGACAAGGTGGCGTTCTGGAGCAACATGCTGTCGGTGATGGCAGCATCGCTGACGGTGGCTTTCCTCTTCTGGACTTTGCTGCGACTAATGCAAGAACTGCCCTCGTTCGAGGGCTATCGTCCACGCCACTACATAGCGGCATCGGTGGGCGCTCTGAGCTACTGTTTCTGCGACACCGCCTGGTTCTCGGCTGTCGAGAGCGAGGTCTACGCTTTGGCCATGCTGATAGCGGCGGTCATGGTATGGGCCTCGGTACGATGGTACCAATGCTCCACCCCCACCGAAGGAACACGATGGCTGCTGTTGGTGGCGTTGCTGGCCGGCATGGCTCCCTGTGTACACATGATGGCATTGCTGGCGTTGCCGTTCACGGCGGTGTTGCTGCTATGCCGCAAAATCGACGACCACCGTTCGGGACAACGCCGTCGGTGGCTGCTGCCGCTACTGCCGCCAGCCTTGCTGATGTTCTGCATCGGCTTGTCGCCCCTGGTGGTCACCCCG
>CAJOQB010000065.1 GCA_905236405.1 uncultured Bacteroidales bacterium | reverse complement strand
TATCCCCAATAGCGTTTCCACCATGGGACAATGGCTTGGCGTTTCACCGTGTAGGTCACCTGTGCACCGGACATCGAGGCACCACTGTAGGCACGGGCCATGCCCTTGACAGCGATGGGCTGGTGGTAGTGGTGCGCCTCGTGATCCTCCTCCATCGTGGCGTAGAACTTGGGCTGCTTGTAGGCTTCGACCCTGAAGTATTCAGAAAATGAGTGTTTCTTCGACTTCTGAATCACATGCAGCTGCATCCGCCCTGGCAACACATTCGAGGGAATAGCCACCCAGCCGTCGGCAACGCCCCGCTCGTTGGTGGTCAGCGTGAGTTTCGTCAGCTCTTTGTGGTTGACATCGTACACGGTGACATCCAACTCTTCGCTGACGGCTTCGCCACGAAGTCTGTCGAACTTGTGGTAGTCCATCACGGCGAAATGAAGTGTGTCGCCCGGACGATAGATGGGACGGTCAAACATCACATTCAACACGTCATCGGAATAATCCGTTGCATAATATCGGGTATCTACACCTGCCGTATATTCAATGCCTTGGTAGATAACCGAAAAAGTACCATTATGATAAGAATAATAATCATATTCCTTCGACGCCGTGTCGAAGAAGAAGAACCCCTCGGCATCGGTCTTGGTGGTGGCGAGCTTCTTTCGATTGGCTTTGTTGGGGGAGCTGTACAGCACCACCTGATGACGGGCAATGGCTTCGCCCGTGGCACGGTTCACCAAGCGACCGCCATAGTGATTGGGCAACATATTATCGAACTTCAGGAAAGCGGCATCGCAACATGTGAACTCCGCCATGCGGAACTGTGCAAAATTTTTTGGGTTGATGGCACTTCCGTCGCTGGAATACAACTCCGTCTTGTCAGGACGGAAGTCGGCGTTGCCGCTTATCAGCAACAGGTATTCGCCTGCCGGCATGGGGGGAAGATAGAGATAGACTGTCTGGGACTGGAAGTCGTCGCGATGGGGCAATGGCTGCGACCACTCCTTCAACGGCTTGGCGCTCATCAAGACCGTGCTGTTGGCACTCGTCTTGACCTTGCTGCTCTGTTCCACGATGCGGCAATAGAGGGTATCGATGTTGCGCACCTGCACGCTGGCCATCATGGGACGAAGGGTCATCTGGTTGTGGTTCATTTTGGCAGTGACGATGTTTTTCCACCGTATTCCCTCTTTCTCTTTGCGGGCTTCATTACAGAACTCCGATGTAGGATAGCGCTCAATGATGGTGTCATAGCACTTGTCTTGTTCCAGATAATCCTTATGGGCACCATGAAAATGAGCTTTCGTCAAATAAAAGAATGCCACGTCGGGCAAAGTGCTGTTACGCCATTGCCGCAGATACTCGTCAACCAATGCCAAATGTGCTTCAACCGTCATCTGACGGGCTCTCAGATTATATTCTTTGTAATCGACAAACAGTTTGAACTCGTCGCCATCGTTGCTATGCAGCTCACGCAACAACGAGAGCAGCTGCAGGTTGCGGTCTGCGGAACCTTCGTCGACATCCTCGATGATGGTGTAAACCACCACGTCGAGCAACGTGGGGGTGAAACGCCGTGTGCGACTCGAGGTGTCCTGCATGAAGCGGCGATAGTCGGTCGACGGCACCTTGCCCAACGCCTCGTGGGCAGCCACAATCTCGTCTATATACTTGTCGGCCTCCGCTTTCAGCCGGTCGTTCGACCAGAGGCGATAGTCCTCTTCGTCGACATCGGTGTTCTCGTTTTTGTTCCAGTAATTCCGGCTACCCAACAGAAAACGTCCCACCAGCATCTGTGCCACCGCTTTGTCGGGGGCATCGAGCAGCGGCAGCAGGTGTTTCATACGGTCGTACAACAGATAGTCGGAGCTGTCCAAATAGGCTGCTTCTATTTTGCCGAGCAGCCATGCCGCCGTGAGCATCTGACGGCTGTTGCCCTCTTTCTCTGCCCGTTCGAACAACGGCATTGTCATGTCGTGGGCTTTTCGAAACTCCTCCTGACGCACCATCCGATCCACAGTTTTCCACTGTGTTTCGTATTCCTGGTTCGACATCGGCTTTCCGTCGCCGGCTCCCTGAGCCAACGCACTGACCGACATGACAACAAACGCGGCGTGAATCATCCACCGGCGACATCTTGATTCGATTGTTTTCATGGTCGTTGTTGTTTTTGTTGTTAACTGTATATGCCCTATAATCGTTTTCGAGGGCAAAATATTACACCTATAGTATTATTTTTTTCAAAAAAAATGCAAAACGCATTCGTCTCTGTCGTTCCGAACAGGCGGCTGCATGGGTTCCCGCAGCATAGCAATTACCCTTCCCGCAGCTATGCTGCGACCCCTCCCACAGGCGCCTGTGGGAGGTCATAATGCCGCCTCCTTGGAGGGGTGCACTTATAGTGTGTCAATCGCCATAGAGCGCGGACCTGAGTTCAAAGACCGAGTAGCCGATAAAACATTTCTTGCCAGTGGTGTTGCCCACATACTGGTAGGCGATGCCTTTGCCGGCCTCGACACATATCTTCATGAAGTTGACCATCGTCGGGTCCGACATATTGAACACATCCTGGGCAATGGCTTTCTTCATCTCGGCTCGGGCATCGTTCAAGGCATCGATGGGATACAAGCTCTCGTCGGTGATGCAGTTGTAGACGACATAGTTGCCGTCGACATAGACCTTGTCGATGGTGAGTCCCTCTCCAACCTTCATGGGCATCTGCAGGTTGGTGACCGCTATCTGTCCGTTGAGGAGTTCCATCGGGTCGCGTTTGGCGCCCCTTCCCTCTACCAGACTCTTCAACTCTTTGTTGGTCAACGAGCAGGAGTACTTCTTGCCGGTAGTGGCACCCGTATACTTTAACACAAACCCTTTGTCCGATGCCGCCAACAAGGTGTAGAGCGTGTCCATATAGCCCGAGGCATTCTGCACCATAGCCTCAAAATTGTTCCGCACGACGGAGGGGTTGCTCCGCAAGGCGTCCAAATCGATGTACTCTTCGTTGGCTTCGAACTCGATGACCAACGCTGTCTCCGTCAACTTCAATGCCGTCATATTGCCCGCCGAGCCGGCGGAGATGGGACACATCTGGTCGACAAACGCCACCACGGTCTTCAGGTCGGAGAAGATGGAGGTACTGCTCACTTTGTTTGTCTTCCCAAACGACTGAGCCTGTAAGGGAGCAGCCAGCAAAAACAAGGCCGCCACAACGAGAAAGGATAAAAAAGTCTTTTTCATGATAAAGGGTTATTTTTTCGGAGTACTCGGAGTATTCTGAGTACTCTGATTACTCTGATTGCTCTGATTATTCTGGCTGTTGCGATAGTTCACACGGCTTTGGTACATGCGTTCTTTTATGCCGCCCTCCGTCACGAATCGGTTCTGCATCGTCACCAACAGTTTATGCAGCATATAGATGGCTTGGTGGATGAGTGTGATGGTGAGGTTGGCTATCTCTTCATCGTTCATACGCTGGATCACTCCGGCATATTGTTCTTTGATTTGGGCACTTCGAGCATAACGCCGCATGTTCTCGTACCTTGGATGCAGGGGACCCCATTGCTGCAGGTTGCGTACACGCAGATAGTCCTCATAGTCATCGAGCAGCTCTTCCAAACTGGCTTTCGCCACATTGGTCAGTTTTATCTCTGTCTCGCTTGAGGTGGCTGCCGCCTGGTTGCCCTCGGCAATGTTCTGCTTGCCACTGCGAGCAGCCTGCACCATCTGGTCCACGGTACGGTCGCCTTTCTGAAGATAGTGTTGGGTAAAATAATAGGTGATGTCGTATATCATCTCGGTAACCTGATAGACTCTCAGATTACGGTAATGGCCATGCTGGGGAAGAAAGGTGTGGTCTTTCTGAGAACTCGGTGTTTTCTGAGTACTCGGAGTACTCTGATTATTCTGACTATTCTGACTCATGGCTACCATATTATTTGTCCACGCGGACTCGCGGGTCGAGCCATCCATAGATGATATCGGTGAGGATGTTGATGACCACAAGGAGGACGCAGATAAAGAGGATGCTGCCCATGACGACGGGGAAGTCGTACTTCTCCAATCCGTCGACGATGACGATGCCCATGCCTTTCCAGTCGAAGACATATTCGACAAAAACGGCACCGGCCAACAGTCCTGCGAACCAGCCGCTGGCCGAGGTGACGATGGGGTTGAGGGCGTTGCGAAGGGCATGGTGCGCTATCATACGGCGATAGGGCATGCCTTTGGCACGGGCAGTGCGGATATAGTCCTGCGAGAGGGCTTCGAGCATACTGTTCTTGGTGAGCTGTATGAGGACCGAAAGGGGGCGTATGCCCAGGGTGAGTGCCGGCAGAACGAGGTTCTTGAGGTCGAGGTATTCGCCTGTGCCATAGTCGTCGACGGTGAAGAGGTTGCCAAACATGTTGAGATGGGTAATATCGGCCAACACATAGGCAAAGAGGTAGGCGATGAGGATGGCGGCAAAGAAGGAGGGCAACGACATGCCAAGGGTGGCGACAAAGAGGGAGAGTTTGTCGAACCAGGAGTCTTTGTAGATGGCACACAACACGCCGACGACGATGCCCACCAACAGGGCAAAGGTCATGGCGACAAGGGCCAAGAGGGCTGTCTGTGGAAAGGCGGTGGCGATAATCTCGCTGACCTTGCGTTTGCTCTGATACGAGCGTCGCAAATAGGGCGCCTTGACGACTAACGTGGTGCTGCCCAAGGTGCAGATACGGCCATAGGGGGCGTACTTCTCGGGGTCGAGATAGAAATAGGAGGTGGTGTCCTGGCTGTTGTGGAGCGAAAGGGGGAGCAGGTCGTTGAGGTAGTTGACAAACTGGAGGGTGACCGGCTTGTCGCGACCCAAGTCGCGATTGATGATGGCAATGCTCTCGGCATCGGCACGCTGGCCGAGCATCATGCGGGCAGGGTCGCCTGGCAAGATGTTGAACAAGAAGAAGACCAGCACGACCACTCCCAGAATGACAAGGAGTCCGTACAGAAGTCGTTTGCGGATGTAGGAAAGCATGACGGGTTGTGTTTTATTTGTGCAGTCCTTTGACTACAGGTTTCTTGGCTACAAAATCTTTCAGATAGAAGGGAACGAAATAGGCGGTGTCCTCCACCCTGCCCTCTTGCAGATGGCGACAAGCCAACTCGGCCATACCGGCTGCCGAAGGGACAAAGGCGTCGTCGAAACGGGCATTGGGGTGAACGCCCAACACGGGCTGCACCTTGTGCGAGCCATCGCCGACGAAGACCACTGAGTTGTTGTTGAGGTAGATATCGTAGATGCCCGACTCGATGATGTCGGCACCGGTGGGCTTCACCTCCTCGAGGCTGCGGTCGAAGATGGCGGCATAGCATTCCATACGACGTGCGTCAATCATAGGACAGACAAGCCCTTGATAGTCGGGATGCAAGGCATAGTAATGGGCTGCCATCGACTGCAACGTGGGAACGGACAGCAACGGGATGGACAAAGCATAGCATATCCCTTTGGCGGTGCTGACACCGATACGCAAACCTGTGTAGGAACCTGGACCGGATGAGACGCAGACAGCCGAGAGGTCGACAGGCCAAAGACCCGCCTCTTCCATCACCTGATTGATGTAGGGGGAAAGCATGGAGGAGTGTGCTCCTTGCTCGCTGCTGGCACGTTGTGCAAGCACATGTCCGTCACGCCACAGGGCGACAGAGCAGACGGGTGTGGCTGTTTCGAGGAGGAGGAGTGTCATTTCTTGAACCAATAGAGATACAGGGGAGCGTCTTTGCGGAGATAGTCGTAGAGCTTGTAGGAGGGCACCTCGATACCGATGCCGCCCAAGGAATAGGGGGCAATGTCATAGGGATTGAACCAGAAGGTAAGGCTCTCGGGGTTGACCATGAAATTGCTGATAATGTTGGTACCGTCGGGAGTGAAGATGAAATCGTCCAAGGAGTAGACTCCTTCGGTGTCGTCGACACAGAGTTGACGGATGCCTTCGTATATCAGTTGCTCCACGGCCTTGTGGTTCTTGGGATTCCACACAAAGAGGCTGTCGATGGTCAGTTCGTTGCCTGTCGCGAGCGAGAAATGGAGATAGGTGGCGCTGTGCATACCGTGGGCACCACCCATATACTGTTCGTTGGTGACGACAAAGGAGAGCATCTTGTCGGTCTGCAACGTAGGACTGGCCTTGATGTAGAACGACCAAGGCTCTTCGCCCGACTCGTGTTCCTGATAGGCTGCCACACGAGCCGAGTGCATGGTGTTGCAGTAATGCTGGATGGCTTCGGATCCCGAATAGGATGGGTCGGGGGTGTAATAGTCGTTGGCCAAAGCGACCGTCAGCACCGTGTTGTTGATGCTATGCAGCAACGGAAACTTTTCATCTTCCTGCAGGAGCATCAGGTTGATTTCGAACTGTACCAAGTCGTCGCCGTCGGAATAGTTCAGGCTGTCGATGTCGGTCTTCATGGTGTCGGAGTAATACGACACGGGGACAAACTCGACGGTCGGCTTGCGGTTGCAGCCGACGACGAGAAGCGTCAAAGGAATCAGGAGCAAAGATAAATGTCGCATGGTTCTGTGTTGATTATCTCATGTCGATGACCTCGACACCGGGGTTGGCCGATGTGGAGAAAACAAAGTCGCTGTCTTTAGTGGAAACACCCGTCTTGAAGTTGCTGACGGCATATTCGCTGCTCGACGAGTCGTAGCCGTGGAGCGTCATCGATTTGACAACATTGTTGCTACCGATGAGCATACGCACCTTGTAGTAACTGGTGCGATGCTTGGGGGTCAGGTCGATAACCGCTGTGCCGTCGGACTCTTTGCGAATAAACTTGGCTTTGTAGTTCTTGCTGTAGTTGGCCAACAGATTGGCAGGATTCATCAAGTCGTCGTCGGAGGTGGAGACAGCATTGACCGTCACTTCCGACACCTCTTTGTTCCAATGCCACACCGTGCTGCCGTCGCAGTAGATGACGTTCTGTCCCATGTCGACACGATAGCGGCCTTTGTTGTAGAGCACCGTGGCTTTCTGTGTTGAGGTGACCTTCTTCTCACTGTTCATGTTTTTGACGGTGACGCTGAACGACACAGCGGAGGCGTTCATCTTTTGTGCCGCCTGCTTAAGTATTTGCTCGGCCTGCTGGTCATAGCTGCCGTTGGGGGTGTGGGTAATTTGCGCCATCGCGGTGAACGACGTCGTCACTAAACAGAGGAGCATTAGGTTTGAAAATATCTTTCTCATGTGAATGCTTGTTTTTAGACACAATAACTAAAAAGAGAAAACTTTATTGTATACGAGCCTTTAGTGCATGTTGACCCCGATGATGTGCATGAACTCCTCGCGGGTCTTGTTGCTCTTCATGAAGGCACCGGTGAAGTCGGAGGTGGTGGTGACGCTGTTCTGTTTCTGTACTCCACGCATGGACATGCAGAAATGACGTGCCTCGATGACGACGGCAACACCGATGGGATTGAGGGTGTTCTGGATACAGTCCTTGATTTGTCGGGTGAGCCGTTCCTGCACCTGTAAGCGTCGGGCATAGGCATCGACGACGCGGGCTATCTTACTCAGTCCCACTATTTTTCCATCGGGAATATAGGCCACATGGGCTTTGCCGACAAAGGGCACCATATGATGCTCGCAGAGGGAGTAGATTTCGATGTCCTTGACGACGACCATCTGCTTGTAGTCCTCGGTGAACATGGCCGACTTGATGATTTCCTCGGGGTTGAGCTCATAGCCATGATTGAAGAAGAGCATGGCTTTGGCCACCCGTTCGGGGGTGAGCTGCAGTCCCTCGCGGTCGGGGTCTTCGCCCAACAGACGGATAATCTCTTTGTAGTGGGCGGCCATCTCGCGGACAACCTCCATGTTATATTGGTCTACCTTTTCGTAGCCAGATATGTGTTCGTGTTCCATTATGACGATGTTGTTATTTTATTCTACATAAAGCAAAAGCCCCTTGAGGTATTCGCCTTCGGGGTGATGGATAGAGACGGGATGATCCATGGCGTGAGGCAGCTGGCGGACGATGCGGACACGACGACCGGCATTCATAGCCGAGGTGAAGACCATGGTCTGGAAATCCTCCTTGCTGACAGCCTGACTGCAGCTGAAAGTCATCAACAATCCGCCCGGGGCAATCTTCTCCATGGCCCGCTGGTTGATGCTGCGATAGCCTTTCAGCCCTTGCTGCAGGTTGCGATGATTCTTGGCAAAGGCAGGCGGGTCGAGGATGATAAAGTCGAAACCTTGGGCTTCGTCGCCAGAATCAATGGTGCTCAGGTAGTCGAGCACATCGGCCACCACACCACTATGCGATGCATTGGCGCCGAAATTCAACTCCACATTACGATTACACAAGGCAATGGCTTTCTTGCTGATATCCACTGTTTCGACATAGTCGGCACCTCCCTTCAGGGCCGCCAACGAGAAGCCTCCGGTATATCCAAAGCAGTTCAGCACGCGACACTCATGGGCGAGGCTCTCGACCAAGGCACGGTTATCACGCTGGTCGACGAAGAATCCGGTCTTCTGTCCTTCGAAGAAGTTGATGGTCATCCGTATGCCGTTTTCCAAAATCTCTTTCTCGGCTGTCTCTTCGCCCCAGATAAAGCCATCCTGTACACCTCCACCAGGGACGGTGGCACTGCTCTTGTCGAAGATGGACTGAAGACCGTGGGACTTCAACGCCTCTTTGAGGATTTCCACCAACTGTGGGAACAGGCGGTGCATGCCGACCGAGTGGGCTTGCATCACCAACACACCATTGTACCAATCGCACACCAAGCCAGGTAGATAATCGCCCTCGGCGTGGACAAGACGAAAGACATTGGTATTCAAATCACCGAAAAAACCCAGCACCACACGGTAGTTGACGGCCGAGCGGATGCGACGACGCAACAACTCTTCGATGGGAAGCCGAGACTCGTCTTTGTCGAAGGTGAGCACCTTGCAGATGATGCTCTCGTTCTGGTAATGCCCCGTGGCCATCCAATGGCCGTGAGTGTCCACGACATCGACGAGGTCGCCCTCCTGCGGATGACCCTCGATATGCTTGATGGCACCCGAGAAAATCCATGGATGTCGTCGAAGGACAGCTTTCTCTTTGCCTGATGCCAGTATTAGTTGCGGACGGCTGTTCATCACTGTTTCAGCATTTTGATAGTCGTCTGCGGGTCGTCGGACTTGAAGACGGCATTGCCAGCCACCAGCACATCGGCTCCCGCCTCGAAGAGCAAGGGGGCGTTGTTGGTGTTGACTCCGCCGTCGACCTCGATAAGACACTTGGGGTTCTTGCGGTCGCAGAGCTGACGCAGCTGATGCACCTTGCTGTAGGTGTTCTCGATGAACTTCTGTCCACCAAAGCCCGGGTTGACCGACATCAGCAACACCACGTCGCATAGCTGCACCGTGTCCTCGAGTAACGACACAGGGGTGTGGGGATTGAGCACCACACCGCATTTCATGCCAGCATCGCTGATGGCATGAAGAGTACGGTCGAGATGGGTACAAGCTTCATAGTGAACCGTCAAGATGTCGGCTCCAGCAGCACGGAAGTCCTCGACATAACGGCCTGGGTCCATTATCATCAAGTGGACATCGAGGGGTTTGCGGGCATGCTTCTTGATGTGCTTGACCACAGGTTGTCCAAAAGAGATGTTGGGGACGAAGATGCCGTCCATCACATCGACGTGCAGCCAGTCGCATTCGCTTTGGTTCAACATTTCGATGTCGCGTTGCAGGTTGCCGAAGTCGGCGGAGAGCAACGACGGAGATATCATTTTATTCTTCATATTCAACAATATATATCTGTTACTAAAGTTTCATCCTTTCAAATCCTTCGCCAAAGACACCCTCGACTCTCGACACCGACACAAAGGCATGGGGGTCGATGCGATGGATGGCCTCCATGATGATGGGCTTGTCGTTCTTGTAGGCAATGACCATCAGCACCTTCTGCGGTTCGCCGCTGTAGCACCCTTCGCCATGAAGTAGCGAGGCGCCACGCTCGGTGTTCTCCATCACAGCATCACCAATCTCTTTGGCATACTTGGAAAAGACCGTTATCTGGTAGGAACGCTTGGAACCATCTATCATCAGGTCAAGGACATAGGTAAACGTCACCATAATCACGTAACCGTAAAGGACATTCTCCAATTTGTGGAACACAAAATAGGAGCAGCCGATGATAACGATGTCGATATAGAGGAGGACTCGTCCTGGCGAGATATTGTAGTACTTGTTAATAATCAATGCAATAATATCCGTTCCGCCACTGTTGCCTCCCACCGTGAAGGCGATGCCGATACCCACACCACTGATGGAACCGCCTAACAAAGCACAGACAAAGGGTCCCAACTCCTCGACATCGAACAGCTGGTCGAAATGCAACACCTGTTGCCACAGCATGAAATAGAGCGACGTGAGGACAATGCCATAGATGGTCTTGGCACCGAACTTGGACCCCAGCAACTTGAAGCCCAGTACGATGAACACAGCATTAATCACCAGATTGGAGACACCGACGGGGATGCGTTCGTTGGTGGCAAAATAGATGATGGCCGAGATACCCGTCACACCACCGTCGACAATATGGGCAGGCAGCAGGAAGAACGACCATCCCAAGGTGAAGATGCCTAAACCCAATGTGATGATGATATAACTCCAAACTTCGTGCGAAAAACGTTCTTTTAGTCTTCTTTTCATATCTGTTATAATTTAAGTTTCTCGAAATTACGTCCATAGACACCTTGTGCCTTGGCCACGCTGAAGAAAGCGTCGGGGTCGAGGCTGCCCACCACATGCATGATGTTCTGCTTGTCGGTCTTGTGGGCGATGACAATCAACACTTTCTGGTCTTTGTGGGTATAGCCGCCCTTGGCATCGACAATGGTCACGCCACGACCAATCTCCTTGACAATGGCATCGCTTATTTCATCGGCTTTCTGCGAGAATATCATGATTTGGTACGACTGCTTGGCACCATCGAGCACCAAGTCGATGGTGTAGCTGCATAGCACCATGACGATATATCCAAAAACAACATTCTCAACCTTGTGCGACACAAAGAACGTACAGGCGATAATAACCAAGTCGCAATAGAGAATCACCTTTCCCGGGGTCACGTTGTAGTACTTGCTCAGCACCAACGCAATGATGTCGGTACCGCCGGTGTTGCCACCCACGCTGAACGCCAATCCCAAGCCAAAGCCACACAAGGCACCGCCGACAACACAGCACATAAAGGGGCCAAACTGCTCGACATTGAACAGATTCTCAACATGCAATCCTTGTTGCCACATGATAAAGAAGAGCGAGGAGAGGACGATGCCGTAGATGGTGTTGACGCCGAACTTGGTACCCAAGAACTTCAACCCGACAAAGAACAGAATCGTGTTGATGAACAGGTTACAGATACCCACCGGTATATGTTCTCCCGACAGGAAATAGATGATGGACGACACACCGGTCACACCACCCGATATTATCTTGCTGGGCAACAGCAGGGCCGAGTAGGCAAACGTGTAGCATAGGATACCGAACGTGATGACGAGGTAGGAACCTATGACTTGATGTTTCTTTTTAAATATCTGCATGTTATGCTTTTATTTTGTCAAAATTCTTTCCATATACACCCTGCACCTTGGCCACACTGACAAAGGCTGTAGGGTCGGTCTTGTTGAT
>CAJOQB010000064.1 GCA_905236405.1 uncultured Bacteroidales bacterium | reverse complement strand
CGACGCGACCAGATATGCCGTTCCATAGTGTTTATCGGCACCCTCGCCGCCATCGGGCAGCAGCAGGTGACCGTCACGCTGGCTGCCGCCCAGTCGAACCAAGCCTTGTTCGTCCCTCAGTCTGACCAGTTGTGGGCCATAGAACCCTATCAGACCAGCTCCTCTCAGTCGGCTGTCTACGAAGGACTTCATTCCTTCCTGTCTGTCGATGCCCATCGTCGTGGTTTGATATTGGGTACGGAGTCGCCACGTACCGACCCGACAGTTCAGCCCCATTACAGTTACGACGACCCGCTCCATCAGACGTTGGTATGTCGTGCCATGCAGGCACAGGACTATTTCCTTGTCATGGGTCCTCCGGGGACAGGCAAGACCTCGGTGGCGTTGATGAACATCCTCCGCGAAGAGTTGTGTCGTCCGCAAGCGTCGGTGTTGTTGTGTGCGTTTACCAATCAGGCCGTTGACGAAATCTGTCACAAGATTCTCCATTCGAACCAGCTCATCGACTTTGTCCGTATGGGTTCCTCGTCAGCGGTCAGTCCTGCCATCCGTCCCTATCTGCTTCAGGAACGGCTGCGCGACTGCCACACGCCGCAGCAGGTGAGGGAGACTGTTGCCTCTATTCCCGTTGTGGTGGCCACCGTCAGCACGATGTCCAAGGGTACTTTGTTCGGTATGAAACATTTCTCGTTGGCCATTGTCGACGAAGCGTCGCAACTGTTGGAGACACAGCTGCTGCCGTTGCTTACCGCTCGAAGCGGCGACCGCATGGCCATCGACCGTTTTGTCTTCATCGGTGACCACAAGCAGCTGGCATCCATCGTCGGTCAGTCGCCCGACGAGTCGTCCATCACAGATCCGTTGCTCACCGAACAGGGTTTCACCAATTGCGGCCAATCGCTCTTTGAGCGGCTATACCGTCGTCATATCACCGAAGGTGACGACAGTCCCTTTGCCATCATGCTTCGCAAACAAGGGCGTATGCATGTCGACATTGCCGATTTTCCAAACCGATTTTTCTATGGTAGTCGCCTTGAACCGTTGTGTGCCCGACAGGAGCAGGCGTTGGCTGTGGTGGAGGGTGGCGACAGTTGGTTGGGGCAGATGCTCTCCTCCCATAGATTCCTCTTCTTCGATGTGCAGCCCGACGAGGTCAATCTGCTGGCCTCCAACGTCAACACTCGTGAGGCCGACCTCATCGCTCAGATAGTGCAGTCGCTCTATTGGCAACAAGGACCCGATCAGTTCCACCCCGATACCTCCATCGGTGTCATCGTGCCTTACCGTATGCAGATCAGTGCTGTGCGTGATGCTATCTTGCGTCTTGACAGTCTCAGCCTCGAACTGCGGCAACTCCTTTCCACCATCACCATCGACACTGTCGAGCGGTATCAGGGCAGCCAGCGCAAGGCCATCATCTATGGGTTTACTGTCAAGGAGCCTCACCAGCTCGCGTTCCTTTGCAGTAACACCTTCACCGACCCCGAGCGGGATGTTCTCATCGACCGCAAGCTCAATGTCGCCATGACTCGTGCACAGGAACATCTCATTCTGGTGGGCAATAGTTCATTGCTCTCCTACAATCCTCTCTTCCGTTCGTTAGTGGAATACGCCAAGGAGAGAGGCTGCTTCTATTCTTCTTTACGATAGGTGTAGTTATTACCTACCAAGCCATGCCGTGTTTCACCATCCACTGCTGGGCTTCCTTGTTGCCCAGTTTGGCGGCTTTCTTGTAGCTGGCGGTCTCGCGAGCGGTGTTGTTCTGCTTGTTGTACAGTTTGGCTATGAGGCAGTAGGTCTCGTGGTCTTTGTCGTTGAGTTGTATGGCTTTCTGGTAGTTGCGGATAGCCTTGGGGTAGTCTGCTCGGTCGGTGTAGACTTTGCCGAGACATTTGAACGACTCGGGGTCGGAGGGGTCGATGCGGGTGGCTTTCTGATGGTAGGCGATGGCTTTGTCGTAGTCGCCTTTGCCGCAGTAGATGGCACCCAGCCGGTTGTAGGCGGGCGTGTAGAGACTGTCGATTTCGTTGATGATGGTCTCGTAGCAGGCGATGGCTTTCTGCACGTCGCCACGTTGAATGTAGGCTACGCCAAGGTAGTAGTAGAGTTTGACCGACTTGTTGTCGCGTTGTAGTCCTTTGCGGAGATAGGAGATGGCGGTCTCGTGGTTGTTGCGAAGCACATACATGACCCCGAGGTTGTAGTAGGCGTCGATGTTGTCGGCGTCAAGGTTGAGGGCTTTACGGAACTGCTGGATGGCGTCGTTGTCCTTGCCTTGGTGATAGTAGATGACACCGAGGGTGTTATAGGCGGTGGGGTTATTGGGGTCGGCCTCGATGGCACGTTGCGCCCAGTGAAGGGCGTTGGTGTAGTTCTTCTGATGGCTGTATATCATGGCCATGGAGGCGTAGGCCGAAGCACTCTTGGGGTTGAGCTCGATGGCTTTCTCGACATAGCCCTGCAGGGTGGGCAGGGGTTCCCAGTTGCCGTTGTCAATCATGCAGGAGGCCAGTCGGGCATAGGCATCGGCCAAGGTGTCGTTGAGGCTGATGGCTTGTTGGAAATGGGCGATGGCTTGGTTGTAGTGGCAACGCCGTTGGGCGATAACACCCAGTCGATAGTCGGGTTGTGCCCATTCGGGCTGGACGGCTTGAGCCTGGGTGTAGTAGTCGGTGGCCAAGTCGAGCAGTCCCAGTTGCTCAGCGTTCAGTCCCTTGTCGAACAGTTGGCGGGCTTCGGGGCTGGTTTGTGCCACAGCGGTGACAAACAGGGGAAGCAAAAGGAGAAAACTGATGATTCTTTTATTCATGGTGTTCGGTATTGTTTACTGATGATGTGTTATGATATACGGCTCCAGTTGATGCCGTTGCGTTTGTTGCGAAGATAGAGCAGAAGACAGTAGTGCTCGGGGAGGGCGAGCGTGGGGTCGGTGTCGAGCAACGCCTGTACCGCTTCGCGGGTGGAGCGCACCAACGGCTCGTCGTCGACGATGTCGGCCAGGCGGAGGTCGAGGATGCCACTCTGCTGCAGACCTTGGATGTCGCCAGGGCCACGCAACTTGAGGTCGGCCTCGGCAATGCGGAATCCGTCGTTGGAGTCGACCATCGTCTGGATACGTTCTTTGGCGGTGGCGGAGAGATGGTCTTTGGTCATGAGGATGCAGTAGCTCTGGCTGCCGCCACGACCCACACGACCACGCAGCTGGTGTAGCTGCGACAGGCCAAAGCGTTCGGCGTTCTCTACCATCATGACGGTGGCGTTGGGCACGTCGACGCCCACCTCGATGACGGTGGTGGAGACCATGATTTGGGCTTCGCCCCGTTTGAAGCGGTCCATCTCGTAAGCCTTGACGTCGGGGGGCATCTTGCCGTGGACGATGCTGATTTGGTATTGCGGCAGAGGGAAGTAGTTGGAGATGGCGTCGTAGCCGTTCATGAGGTCGACCAAATCCATCTTTTCCGACTCTTGGATGAGCGGGTAGACCACATAGACCTGACGGCCCAAGGCTATCTGCTTGCGAAGAAAACCGTAGACGGCTAACCGTTGGGCTTCGGTGGCATGGGTGGTCTGTATGGGTTTGCGGCCAGGAGGCAGCTCGTCGATGACGGAGCATTCGAGGTCGCCATAGAGGGTCATGGCCAAAGTGCGAGGGATAGGGGTGGCTGTCATGACGAGGATATGGGGCGGCACTTGGCTCTTGGTCCAGAGCTTGGAACGCTGTGCCACACCGAAACGGTGTTGCTCGTCGATGACCACAAAGCCGAGGTTGTGGAACTGTACCGAGTCTTCGATGAGGGCATGGGTGCCCACCAACAGGTCGATGTCGCCCGATTCGAGCCGAGCCTTGATTATCTTCTTGGCGGCCGCTTTGACCGAGCCGGTCAGCAGTTCGATGTGGATGTCCAGTCCTTCGGTCATGCGACAGAGGGTGTTGTAATGCTGTGTGGCCAGGATTTCGGTGGGTGCCATCAGGCACGACTGGCATCCGTTGTCGAGGGCGATGAGCATACAGAGCAACGCCACCAGCGTCTTGCCGCTGCCCACGTCGCCTTGCAGCAGTCGGTTCATCTGCTTGCCGCTACGCATGTCGTTGCGTATCTCTTTGACGACCCGTTTCTGGGCATTGGTGAGCTCGAAAGGAAGTTTCTCGGCATAGAAACGGTTGAAGTGCTCACCGATGGTGCCAAAGACCAGCCCGTTGCTTTTCCGCTGCCGTTCGTATTTGGCATATTGGTAGTCGAGATGGAGGAGAAACAGTTCCTCGAACTTCATACGTTGGGTGGAGACGGCAATCTCTTGGTGGTTGCGGGGGAAGTGTATCATCCGCATGGCGTCGTAACGCGAAGGCAGATGGTGGGTGGCCACGATGTCGGCGGGCAGCACCTCCTCGATATGCCCTTCGAGCAGACGGAAAGCGTTCTCCATCAGCCGTGCCAGCCCTTTGGAGGAGAGACCAGCGTTCTTCAGTTTCTCGGTGGAGTTGTAGACGGGGATAAAGGGTAGGGGTGTGTGGCTCCCTTGCTCGGAGGTGAGCAGCTCCAGGTCGGGATGGATGATGGATATCTGGCCGTTGAAAGACGAAGGCTTGCCCATGACGAGGTATTCGTGACCCACTTTGATGGAGTCTTGTATCCATCGCAACCCTTTGAACCATACCAGTTCGATGGTGCCGGTGGCATCGGTGAAGTTGGCGCTGAGCCTTGGCACCCGTCCTGTCTGGGGCATAGGACGTGAGATATGGCCGCGAAGCACCACCAGGTTGCTGTCGTCGTACAGTTGGTCGACAGTGCTGACATGGGTACGGTCCAGATAGCGGTAGGGGAAGTGCATCAAAAGGTCGCCCACAGTGTAGATGCCCAGCTCACGTTGCAGCTGAGTCGCTTTGTTGGGGCCCACGCCTTTGAGCATGGTGATATCCATATCGGTCACTGACATATAGCCAATAACGACAATGGATAAAAATTATTATTTTTAGGTGTTAGAAATCGCAGCGGATTGCCTCGGGCAGGAAGGGGCGTACATCGTGGCCGAAGTTCAGCAACTCGCGGACGGTGGAGGAGCAGACCACCTCGGTGTCGGTGTCGCTGAGCAACATGACGGTCTCGAGCTCGGGATAGAGGAGCTTGTTGACACGGGCAGTCTCGGCCTCGTAGTTGAAATCGTTGCCGTTGCGGAGCCCGCGGAGCAGATAGCCGATATGGTGTTGGCGACAGTAGTCGACCGTCAGTTGGTCGCACGAGTCGACAGCGACCTGCTTGCAGTCGGCAAAGGTGCGACGTATCCACTCCATGCGTTGTTCCAATGTGAAGCGGCACTGCTTACGGACGTTGACGCCGACGACGACGGTGATGGCGTCGAAAAGGGGCAGGGCACGGCGGATGAGTTGTTCGTGGCCGATGGTGATGGGGTCGAAGCTGCCTGGGAAGATAGCGGTACGGTTCATATCGGGGATTTCTTTTGTGATGGTGGTTTTATCTGCGACGGTAGGGGTTTTTCTTGCCGTGGCGGCTCTTGCTGCTGCCGCCAAACTCGTAGAGGAGACGAAACGAGAGCGAGGAGTTGTAGCAGTCGTTGCTCCAAGTCTCGACATTGGTGCCGTTGAAGATTTCGGTAAATGTCCAGTCTTTCTTGATGGGGATGAGCGAATACTGCCAGCGGAAACAGAACTGCAGGTTCTCGTGGAGAGGGAAACGAACATCGAAGATGAAGGGGATGTCGTTGCGGAGAAAGGTCATGTCGCTGGTGTCGGGGATGAAATAGGTGTCCTTGAACTGAATCTCGCCGTGGGGCTGCTGCACCAGTCGGCTGTAGCCCACACCGGCACCGACGGTGATGCCGCCGTAGGGGTCGGTGAAATGGATGGCGATGGGGATGTCGACATAGTTGAGCGTAAGTCCGTTGAGTTTGTATGGGTCGGGATTGACCACGTTTCGGGCACCTCGTTGCGAATAGGTGGCTTCGACAGAGAAATGCCACATCTCGTTGCGGTCCAAGGGGAAGATGGCACCCACGCCGGCGGTGAACCCCGGGCATTTGAACCCTTTCAGCTCGTCGCCCTCAATCTGCGACAGTGTCAGGCCGGCCACAGGGTAGGCATGGATGAAGCTGCCGTTGCGGCGTCCCCTGTGTTGTGCCGATGCCGACAATGCAAGGAGGGTCAGCAGAGCCAGAAGCGTATACTTATAGATAGGTGTTCTTGTCATAAACGATACTGTTATGTGCGTCGGCAAAAGCCAAAAAACGATACAGTAACGCAACAGGTGGAAAAAAAGTATAGTGGATTTAGTCGCAAGAAAAAAAAGTGACAATCGGAAACAGTCGATAGGTATTGAACCTGTCGACTAAATCCAGTCGATAATAATTAACCTGTAAACTAAATCCAGTCGCAAGACACAGAAGCGGCAATCTGTACCATCGAAGCACGCTACTGATGCACAAGCATATATGTGTCTCGTATTGTTCCAGCCGCGTGAGACATATTGTCTCAGCCGCTTGGAACAATCTGTTCCACCCGCCTGGAACTACTTGTTCCACCCGCCTGGAACTACTAGTCCCACTCACTTGGAACCATATGGTACTGCCGGAAGCAAAGACAGCATTAAGTATTTTTTTTCTTGCACATTGCAATAATTATGTATCTTTGCAATCGATTTCGATAAGAAGAAATCGGGTCCTTTAGCTCAGTTGGTTAGAGCAGCTGACTCATAATCAGCGGGTCCAAGGTTCGAGACCTTGAAGGACCACCAACAAGAAAAAGCAGTTTTGGCATCGTCAAGACTGCTTTTTTGTTCCCATAAAAAGCGAAAGGACGAGCAAGAAGCATTTATTTTTTGCCATTCAAAGAAAAGTGTTTATCTTTGTTGAACACAATTTCTTAATGTTTAATATATAAGTAACTAACAAATATGGAATTAGACTGGCAAAACCTTCCGTTTGGCTATGTAAAAACGGATTATAACGTACGCTGCTACTACCGCAACGGTCAGTGGGGCGAGATAGAGACCTCGTCGTCGGAAGAGGTGAGTATGCACATGGCTGCTTCGAGCCTGCACTACGGTCAGGAGGCTTTCGAGGGTCTGAAGGCTTATCGCTGCAAAGACGGCAAAATCCGCATGTTCCGTCCTGAGGCCAACGCCGAGCGTCTGCAGAGCACCTGCCGCGGCATCATGATGCCCGAGCTTCCCACCGAGAAGTTTGTCGAGATGTGCAAGCGTGTGGTGCTGCTCAACGAGCGTTTCATCCCTCCCTATGGCACCGGTGCAAGCCTCTATCTGCGTCCTCTGCTGGTGGGTACGGGTATCACCGTGGGTGTGAAGCCTGCTGATGAGTATCTGTTCTTGATTTTTGTCACCCCCGTTGGACCTTACTTCAAGGGCGGTTTCAAGGCCAACCCCTATGTCATCACCCGCAAATACGACCGCAGTGCTCCGCTGGGTACCGGTATCTACAAAGTGGGTGGCAACTATGCCGCTTCGCTGCGTGCCCACGTCGAAGCTTGCCACGGTGGCCAGTATGCCTGCGAGTTCTATCTCGACGCCAAGGAGAAGAAGTATGTCGACGAGGCTGGCGCTGCCAACTTCTTCGGTATCAAAGACAACACCTATGTCACTCCCAAGTCGACCTCGATTCTTCCTTCCATCACCAACAAGAGCCTCATGCAGCTGGCTGAGGACTTGGGTCTGAAGGTGGAGCGTCGTCCCATCGATGTCGAGGAACTGGCCAACTTCCAGGAGGCTGGCGCCTGCGGTACGGCTGCCGTTATTAGCCCCATCGAGCGTTTGGACGATCCCGAGACAGGCAAGAGCTATGTGTTCGGCAAAGAGCCCGGTCCTTGGAGCACCAAACTCTACCACGCACTGCGTGCCATCCAGTTGGGCGAAGCAGAAGATGTCCACAACTGGAACACTATCGTTGAATAATCTAAGTTAGAAATACTCCTTTCTTATTGAGAAAGCCCTTCATTCTTTGGAATGGAGGGCTTTTGTTTTGTCTACCAATGAAAGCGGATGGATTATTCTTTGGTTGGTTGGACGTTTGTCCGTTTCACGATAAGGATGCTCAGCTCGTAGAGCAGATAGATGGGAAGGGACACCACCAAGAGGGTGAAGGCATCGCCCGAAGGGGTGATGATGGCGGCAAGGACAAGGATGATGACAATGGCGTGACGACGGTATTTCTTCATGAAGGCGGGCTGCAGTATGCCCAACTTGGCTAATAGCCAACAGACGACGGGCAACTCGAAGACAATGCCCATCGAGAGGCTGAGCACCAAAAGGGTGTAGATGTAAGAGGTGAGGGTGATGTGGTTGGCAACGCTGGCGCTGACCTGATATGTGGCGAGGAACCGAAGGGTGAGGGGGAAGATGAAGAGGTAGCAGACGGCACACCCGACGACGAACATCAGATAGCCACCGCCGACGGCTTTGACGGCGCTGCCTTTCTCCCGTGGATAGAGGGCAGGGGAGATGTAAGCGAAAAGGGCGTAGAGGACATAGGGCGACACCAACAGCAAGCCGGCATAGAGGGCAATCTTGAGATGAATCATGAACTGTTGCGCCAGTTCGACATTGATGAGGTCGAGTTGAAACGGGGTGTCGAACGCCCCGACGCGACTGAGCCATCGGTAGGTGATGAAGTCGCTATGACTGGGTGCCAATACAAAGTCGAAGAGCGGTTCCTTGAAACAAAAAGCTGCCACGCCTCCGATAAGGGCGGCAGCAATCACACGCACCAAGGTGGAGCGTAGCTCGTCAAGATGGTCCCAGAATGTCACCGATGACTACTGTGCGTTGGTCGTGTCGTCGTCGACAGGCTTGTTGTCGGTAGAGGCAGGCTTGTTCTCTTCCTCTTTGTTGGTGACTTCGAGCCCGTTCATTCCTTCGCGGAAACTCTTCACTCCTTTGCCCACGCCGTGCATCAACTCGGGGATTTTCCGTCCGCCAAAGAGGAGCAGAACAATGATAAGGATGACAATGATTTCGGTGGTGCCAATGTTTAACAGTTGCATCTTTATAGGGTATTAACTTGTGAATAAATCAATTTGTTTGCTTGAGGCTTTCAACGTATTGGTCGATGCGACGCATCTGGGCGGGGATGTCGATGCCCTGGGGACAGAGCGGGACGCAGTGGTTGCAGCCGATACAATGGTCGGCTTGCCGCAGACGGGGCACCGAACGGTCGTAGCCTACAAGAAAGGCACGGCGTGCCCGACGATACTCCCGTTTCTCGGCAGAGGTGTTCTCGTTGAGATGGCTGTCGTCGACGATGTTGCCTTCGTTGAGACAACGGTTGAAATGCTGGAACACCGAGGGGATGTCGATGCCGTAGGGACAAGGCATGCAGTACTGGCAGCTGGTGCAAGGCACCAAAGGATAGTTGGCATAGACGGCGGCGATGTCCTGCAAGAGATTGAATTCGTCGTCGCTGAGCGGTTTGAGAGGCGAGTAGGTGCGGATGTTGTCTTGCAGGTGTTCCATCTTGTTCATGCCCGAAAGAACGGTGAGGATGCGGGGCAGGGTGCCGGCAAAACGGAAAGCCCACGAGGCGATGCTGGCATCGGGCTCACGCTCCTTGAGTTGTTGGGTGGCATGTTCGTTGAGCTCGGCCAGTCGTCCGCCCAACAGCGGCTCCATGACGAAACAGGGGATGCCTCGTTTGTCGGCTTCGCTGTAGAGATATTCGGAGTTGGTGTTTTCTTCCTCAATCTGTTTGGCGTGACGGTAGTCGACATAAGAATGCTGTATCAGCACATGGTTCCAATGTATCTTGTCGTGCATCGACATGCAGTGGTCGAACACCGCCACATCGCCATGATAGGAGAAGCCGAGGTTGCGGATACGTCCTTTCTCTCGTTGTTCCACCAACCAGTCGAGCAGTCCATTGTCGATGAAACGGCGTTCGAAGGTCTGCATGGCGGTGAGCTGGTTGCCATGCTCGTCTTTCATGCTGCCGCCGATGGAGTGCAGCATCAGAAAGTCGACATAGTCGGTTTGCAGACTCTTCAACGAGTTCTCGAATATCTTCTTGCTTTCTTGAAACGACCATGTGGAGGGCGGGAAGTTGGACATCTTGGTGCTGACACGCCAAGTGTTGCGGGGGTGACGGCTGAGGGCGATGCCTGTGGCTTGCTCCGACTGGCCTTTGCAATAGCGGGGGGCGGTGTCGAAAAGGTTGACGCCATGGGCGATGGCGTAGTCGACCAGTTGGTTGATTTCCTCTTGGTCCAACTCTTTGTTCTCCTTGTCGCCGTTCTTGTCGCCAAGGGTAGGCAGACGCATCATGCCAAAACCAAGGAGCGACACTCGCTCGCCGTGTTGGTCGGTGCGATAGGTCATCTGGTCGGTAGGCACTTCGCCTAACTGGCCTCCTTCGGTTTTCACGTTGTTGGGGTGTTTGCAGCCAGCTGCCACAGCGGCAGTGGCCACTGTGCCGGCTCCGAAAATCTTAAGGAATTGACGGCGTGATATGTCGCTCATTGGTGGATATGTTTTGTTATGGGTTGGGATGTTGTTATCGATTATCGCGATTCGGCATGATGGCGGGCATGATGTTTGTTCTTGTTCCAGAATCCGAACAGCTCGCTGACATTGTCGACAGTCATAAAGGCGCTGATATGGTTGTCGTCGATATACTGACGCAGTTTGGCAAAGTCGTCTTTGGTGAGAAGGGTCTGCAATTCGATCGAACGCTCGTTGGTATAGCCGCCGATGACTTCGTGGAGGGTGCATCCGCGATGGATGTCGTTGATGATGAACTGACGCAGGAGCTCGGTGTCTTTGGAGACGATGTTGACTCGCTTGCGGTTGTTGAGCATGGCGGTGAAGTAGTCTACGACGATGCCGTTGAGCCATGTGCCAATCAGTCCGATGATGACCATGCGGGGATCGTTGATAAGGAAAGCGGTGCAGCAGATGATGCCGCCGGCAATGGTGACCGATTTGCCGATGTCGAAATGGAGGTACTTGTTGACAATCTTGGCCAAGATGTCCAGTCCGCCTGTCGAGGCGTTGATGGAGAAGAGGATGGCTTGCGATGCACTGAGCATGAGGATGAAGCAGAGCAGGTCGAACCACAGATTGCCCATCACGCTGACGGTGCCGTCCATGCCAGGCACGGGGATGGCGAGATTTTCCCACGGAAGCAGCTTCTCTTCGAGATTGACCAAAGGACCGAGGATCATTGCGGTGTACACCGTCTTGGCTCCAAATTCCTTGCCAATCAGCAGCCATGCCAGCACCAACAGGATGGCATTGATGATGACAATCATGGTGCCCACCGAGACGGCTCCGGCTGTCAGCTTGCTGATGACAATGGAAAGACCCGAGATGGTACCGATAATCATGCTGGCAGGTGTCAGAAAGTAGTTGACACAAGCTGCCACGACTAACATACCGATGGTCATAATGACCAGCTCTTTCCAGAATTTGAAAGAGATAAGTGCTTTGCCGGCCATACTCCATGTCTCTCGTTGGCCGAGTTTCTTAATGTCTTCGATAACTTGACTCATGATGAATTGATTTAGTTTTATTAAGTTAGTTGTTTATTCGTGTATGTGAGTTTGTCTTCCTTCAACATGAATGGCGCTGAATGGGCGTACGGGGCATAGGTATTCACAAGCACCGCATCCGATACAACGTTCGGTGTTCACCACGGGACGTTTCAGCGTCATGGGCAAGTCGGGGTCGTCGTCTGCGTGGAGGGGTACCA
The DNA here is from genome assembly GCA_905236405.1 of uncultured Bacteroidales bacterium. Classification (GTDB taxonomy): domain Bacteria; phylum Bacteroidota; class Bacteroidia; order Bacteroidales; family P3; genus Colimorpha. The sequence continues at coordinate 3,926 of CAJOQB010000064.1, read as the reverse complement.
TCAAGATGGCCTCGGCAGGACAGTGCTCGGCACAGTTGCCGCATTTGACGCCCTTGGCAACGGGCAGACAGTTCTTCGTCACCACGACCGCCATACCGATATGGATGGCACTCTTTTCGGCAACGTCAATCTTCTTAATGGCACCGGTAGGACAGACCTCCGAGCAGCGGACGCATTCGGGACGGCAGTAGCCTCGCTCGAAGCTCATCTCGGGTTGCATCAATGTCGACAGCTCTTTCGACGGACGGAGAACGCCATTGGGGCATTCGGCCACACACAGTTGACATGCCGTGCAGTGGTTGCTGAAATGCTTTAGGCTGACGGCACCGGCAGGTTCGAGGCGAGTGGTGCGGACAGGAATCTGCTTGTCTTCGATGACAGCCAATCCGCCATCCACTTTGTCTTCTTGTGCCTGTATGGCTGTGGCGGCACCGATGGCTGCTGTGGTGGCAAGGAACTTGCGACGCTCTTCGTCGACCGTAGCGGTCGATGTTGCTTCCGACTTCTTGTTGCGACGGCGATAAGAGATGGCGCCTTTGGGGCAGTTGTCGATGCAGTCGAAACAGTCGACGCAACGGCTCATGTCGATGCTGTGGTTGCCGTCAATGTTGATACACTTGGTTTTGCAGTTGTGTTCGCACTTCTTGCAGTTGATACATTTGTCGGTGTCTATCACGGGACGGAAGAGCGAGAACTTGCTGAGAAAGCCCAGCACGGTACCTGCAGGGCAGATGTTGTTGCACCAGGTGCGCCCCGTGAGGAGCGACAGCGTGCCGATGACCACCAGTGTGATGATGGCCACCAACAAGGTGATGCCGCCTTTCATCCATGTGTCGACGCTGTAGAAAGCATAGCTGTTGGCATGTTCGGCCCAGCGAGCCAGCAGGTTGTTGATGCCGATATAGATAGGTTGCAGTATCGAACTGGCGATACGTCCATAGGCACTATAAGGGGCGATGAGCACGGCGATGGCGTTCAAGCCCAGCACCATCAGTATGACAAAGACCGCCAACACAACAATCCTGAGCCATTGGCAGGGACGGTGGTAGCGGAAACGGTTCTTCTTGAAACGGTTGCCTATCCATGTGAACACATCCTGCATCACACCCATAGGGCAGATGATGCTGCAATAGGTGCGACCGAACAGCAATGTGACGAGGACAAAGAACGCCACAACAATCACATTGCCGGCCAACACGGCAGGCAACAGTTGCAACTTGGCCATCCATCCCAGATAAAGGTGTATCGCTCCGGTAAAGTCGAGGAAAAGGAGCGTGATGCCTGTCAAGAAGACAAGTGCTAAGACGGTACGTGTTTTTTTAAGCATAAGGAAATTGTTTTGCGAAAAGGGTAGGGGGTATTATTTGATGCCACGAGCTTTCTTGATGGTCTCGTAGGCTTCGTTGATTTCACGGAATTGGGCTTCGGCCTGTTTTTTCATGCTTTCGCCCATGTTCTCCATCTTGTCAGGATGGTATTTCATGGCCAGACGGCGATAGGCTTTCTTGACCTCATCGTCGGTGGCTGTACTGATGATGCCCAGTATCTTGTACGGGTCTTTTGAATAAGAGCTTTGACTGCTGCCGCTGCTCTGTCTGTAGCCACGGTTGCTGCCGCTGTTGTAGCCACGGTTGTAACCTCCGCTATAGCCACCGTTGTAGGAACTGTAACCGCGATGGCGTTCACGGATGGAAAGGAAGTCGCTGACGTTGATGCCGAGTCCGCGACGGATGTTGTTCAGCACTGCCTCTTCGTTGTCATGGTAGTCGTTGTCGGCGCCTGCCAATCCGTAGAGGAAGTCGAACATATGGTAGCGAGTGGTGTAGCTGGTGTTTTGTTTGATTTGCTGGCAAACGGAGTTGATGTCGATATCCTGTTTCACGATGTCACGCAGAGTTCTAAGCAACTGCTTGGCTTCATCCTCGGTGAAGTTCTTGTTGAGGAACGACTTGACGTGGTTCAACTCGCTTTGTTTCACCTCGCCGTCGGCTTTCATCACAGCGGCTATCAGCACCAGCAAAGCCACATAGACATCGTTTTGCGAACCCGTGTTACGGTAGGGGCCGCGACGATTGTTCGACGACGAAGACGATGCTTGGTGCGTCCAGTCGTTGTCCGACTCCAGTTTGGGTCCGTTGTTGCCAATTCTTTTACCAATTAGATATCCGATGAGAGCACCGATGGGGCCGCCAGCAGCCCAGCCAATGCCACCCAATAACCATTTGGCCCAGTTCATAGTGAAGGTAATCTATTCTATATTATGTATTATCGATAATAGTTGTTGTTCCAATGAAAACCATCCCTCGCACATTGGAGGGATGGTTTTATCGGGTTTGTTGTCAAGTTGTCGGCTTATTCCTTTGCCATGTGGACGGTCATCTGCGGGAAAGGAATTTCCACACCGTTCTTGCCAAACTCGTTGTAAACGTTCTCTGTCAAGAAACCCAACACACCCCAGTAGTCTTCGGTCTTGCACCAAGCGCGTAGCTGTAGGTCTACCGAGCTGTTGTTGAGGTTGGTGACAACGACCATCGGAGCGGGGTCTTTCACCACACGGCTGTCGCTGTTGGCCAGATTGATCATCACTTCGCGAGCCTTGTCGACCGACATGCCATAGGCGATGCCGCAGTTGACATCGACACGACGGATGGGCTGCTTGGAGTAGTTGGTCAACGACGAGGTGGCCAGCTCGGTGTTGGGGACGATGACGGTCTTGTTGTCGAGGGTCAGCAGGATGGTGCTGAAGATTTTGATTTCCTCGACGGTGCCTTCATGGCCGCCGCCCGAGATATAGTCGCCCACACGGAAGGGTTTCATGATGAGGATAATCACACCACCGGCAAAGTTCTGCAGTGTTCCCTGCATAGCCATGCCCACGGCAAGACCGGCGGCACCGATGATGGCGATGAACGAGGTGGCCTTGATGCCGATGATGTCCATGGCCATGATGATGATAAGCACCTTGAGCAGCACATCGACGAAGCTCAGCAGGAAGCTGCGCAGCGAGGGTTCGAAGTTTTGCTTGTCGAACATCTTGTTCATGGCTTTCTTCAGCAACTTCACCAGCTTGAAGCCAATCCAAAGGACGATGATACAGGCAACCAGCTTGGGGAGGAACTGGACACAGAGGTCGAAGAGGCCGGTGAAGGCGTCCTTGACGATGGTGTTCTTGCCAGTCACCACGTCGGCCAAGTCTGTCAGCTGGAGGTTCTTCAACGAGTCGGTCACAGTGGCGTGGATGCTGTCCACTTTCTGCAATTCCTCGGGAACCACAGTGTCGGCGCCAGCAACGGCGGGAGCATCTTGTAACATTAACAGTTTCATAAGGATAATGCTTTTGCTTTAAGAAAGCCGATGCCACAAGTGCAGCATCGGCTTCTCTGTTTAACTTCTAAAATTAATTGTGCAATTCGTGGATAACGAGACCCGAACGCAGTTTGGGCTCGAACCAAGTGGTCTTGGGAGGCATGATGTTGCCGGTGTCGGCGATGTCGATGATTTGTTTCATCGAGACGGGATAGAGAGCGAAAGCCACTTTCATCTCGCCGTTGTCGACACGACGTTTCAGTTCGCCGAGGCCACGGATACCGCCAACGAAGTCGATGCGTTTGTCGGTGCGGAGATCCTTGATGCCTAAGATCTTGTCGAGGACAAGGTTGCTGAGTATGGTGACGTCGAGCACGCCGATGGGGTCGCTGTCGTTGTAGGTGCCGGGTTTGGCGGTCATCTTGTACCAGTGGCCGTCGAGGTACATGCTATGCTCGTGCAGTTTGGCGGGTTTATAGATTTCAGTACCCATGTCCTGCAGCTCGTAGGCTTCGCCAACGGCAGCGAGGAACTGCTCTTTGCTGAGACCGTTGAGGTCTTTTACCACGCGGTTGTAGTCGATGACGTTCAGCTGGTTGTCGGGGAAGATGACGGTCATG